>JBDRTC010000448.1:0-10447 GCA_043824335.1 Planctomycetota bacterium
CGCCAAGAAGGGCGGCATGTCGATCTACGGGCTCTACCAGTCCGGCCCGATCACGCACTACTACGAGCAGTGGATGTGGATCCTGGACCACGGCGACGAGGTACGGGCGTTTCTCAAGGAGAACCGGGGGCAATTCACACAAAAAAAATTGACGTTGGGAAAGGATTAGCCCTTCTTTTTCGGCTTGCGGCCCGTGGCCAGCGCCTGCCCCGTCCCTTATCTACCCTTCGCTCTCGGACTTGGCGATTGTATTTGGGGTGTACCGCCCATTCCATCACATCGCCGCTCTGGCGTCCGCAAGAGGACCCCCGGGGCCCCGACCCCCGTCGGCCGCCGTGACATGGTTGTGAAGCCGGCCACGAATTTGTCAGCAAAAACGGCATCAAGATGGGCAAGACGCTGCGGATCTCGCGGTCGACGTTCTATCGGTACGTCCGAATGTAGACGGGCATCGGGCACAAAGACAGTTTTGTAGGGTCAGGAAGGAGACGTCATGAAAGTTGCTCTGTATGCCCGAGTTGCGACTCAACGCCTAGATGAGCAAGGAGGTATAGCATTACAAATCGAAGCACTCCGCACTCACGCGAGCAATCAGGGACATGAAGTTGCGGAGGACTATGTCTGTTGTGACGCCGGATACAGTGGCGCATTGTTGGATCGCCCTGGTCTGAACCGGCTCCGGGACGGGGTCCAAGCGAACGCCTTCGATGCCGTCTTGATCCTGTCTCCCGACCGCCTCTCGCGTAAGTGCGTAGACTTGATTCGCTTACTTGAGGAATTCGAGCGTTCCGCAACACCCGCCGTGTTCGTGGAGCAGCCTCTCTTGCAGCCCGATTCCGACAAAACGTGTGGTGACGATGAGACTGATGCCTGTCCGCTAACGCTCGCCCCGTTGCCCCGACCCGAGGGTGTTCGAGCCTGAGGCCGAATGTCGGACTCGCATCTCGTTTTCGGGTGGTTTTCTCGGATTCCCTGGGAACGGTTGGCGTGCTGGGATGACGTCGCGATTGTCGAGCGTTTTGACGACACAGATGTAGCCGCGTGATTTGCCGGTCTCAGCGCCCGTCGAGCGAAAGCCATTGCACTGGCGGATCCATCAAGAGGAACGGCGGAGCACGAGGTCCACGGCGGCGATGATCGACGTCTCAATGAGTTGCATCTGCACGGCCGGCGGGGTCCGCTCGTTGTTGTTCTGCACCTCGACCGTCACGTGCGGTACCGTCCGATAGATCTCGCTCCAACACTCACGGAAGTAGCGCAACTGGTCTTCCCGGTAGCCGAGCGGTTTGGCCGTGGGGATAGGTTGTGCGCCCATCTCGCGCCAAGCGTGGATGATAGCCTCGGCCTCGCGACGGTTCGCGTCCTGGATCTCCTCGGACAGTTCCTTCTGCAGGAACGGAAGAATGATCATGGCGTTGTACTGCGACCCGGTAAACTCCGTCTGATGCAGGTCCACGTGCAGAGCCATGGGGCCTTTATCGAGCGCTCGGTGGACGAGTTTGAAAAAGGTGGATTGCCGGTCGCGGTTCGGTTCGACATATTCGTGCTGGTTGATCTTCTCGTAGACGAATCCGAGAAGCGCCGGCTGCTGGTCCTTGATGCTCCAGCGTCCCTGCCGTGGAAACCGCCGGCCCTCCTCGGTACGGCCGAACGCCAGGTCAAGAAACTCATCGTTGGTGTGCTTCTGGCCATCCCACCAGTCCTCGGGCGCGCGGGCGCGGCCGTCCGGGTTGCCGTCGGGGATGAAGGTCAGAACCGTACCGCCGAGGATCTTCGTGCGGTCCAGGTTGGTCAGCCGGCCGTCCAAATGCCGCCCGTCGAGTAGTCCAGCCAGGAAGTCCATCATCCCAGCCGTGGCTGCCGGCTCGTGCGCATGCGGCTGCGAGAAGAGCAGCCGCTTCTTGTCCTTCTCGTCCACGTTGCGATTGGTCACCGTGACGGCATAGGCCGTGTGGCCGCCGAGGGTCTTCTGCGTGTCCAAAGACACCTGTTCCGGGTAGCTCCTCGCCCACTGGAGGATCTTGGGCTCGGTCTGGTTGGGTTTGACGAGCCAAGTTCCGGCGGCCGGGGATTCGGCCTTCGCGAGATCCTGCTCAGCGCGGACAAGGCCCGGCCACCATACTGCCGCCGCCAGAACACACAGCACGCAACGTTTCTCTCCGACGGTTGCCTTCTCTTTCATCTTCGCGTCCTTATGTTCGCTATACCCAGATGTCCGCCCGACCATCTAACCAAGTGAAACGGACTCACGTCTTGGCACGAGTGGCGCGACAGCCGTCCCAACTTGTCCGCCCTAGAGGTCTTATAGGATTATCCGACGCGCTCCGCAATAGGGTGGTTTTTTCGGAGCCGCATCCTCCGTATTTTCCTTCTACTGGCGGCGTCAGTTGTCATCCCGACGAGCTTGGAGGGCCATGGATATGCTCACCACAGTCATCGCAGCACATCATATGACGATCGTGCCTTGATTCTTGAGTGCGGCGCGTAGTCTGTTTACGTCGACAGCGTCAACGTCGGTCCCCGAATCGAGCGCGAGCCATGCGGCCGCGCCGGCGGCCTGCCCCATTTGGTTGCAGTTGACCATCACCCGGACCGCCCCGAACGCCTGCTCGTCGGCGTCGATCGAGCGGCCGGCGATGAGCACGTTCTTCGCGCCGCGGGGTACCAGCGACGCATAGGGGATCTGATAGAACATTGCGTCCTTGTTCAATTCGCGGAACTTGACACCGGCACCCGAGGCACTGTGTACGTCGATGTGGTACGTGCCGTTGGCGATTGCGTCGGGGAATCGTTTGCCCGTGAGCAGTTCGTCGACGGTCAGTCGGTGTAAAGCGCGGACATGGCGGGTTTCGCGAATGCCAAGCTTCGCCGGCAACGAGACCAGTGGCACACCGCGTCCGCCCAGGAAGTGCTCACGGAGCAACTCGCAAATCGAGTCCACTTGGCGGCGGCCTCTTAGCTCGGCCTGCGTGAGCTGGTCGGCGTCGCTGCAGTCGACTCCAAAGACGCGCGTGCCGGCTAGCATCCGATGGTCGTCGGCGCCAGGGACGCTGGCTTCGTCCGGGCAGCCGCAATCGGCGGGCACCTGTGATGACCACGCATAGCCTTTTCGCAACGCCTGCTCGTACTTCTCATCGAAGATGACTTGGTGGATGTTGAAGCCAGAATGCGCCTTCTCGATGGCCTTCAGTCCACGGAGGATGCAGCACATGGTAGGCGGCTGCACTTGCTCGCGGCGATAAACCTCCAGGCCCAGCCGTGCTACCACGTCGGCATCGCCGCTGGCATCGACAAACTGCCTCGCGCAGATCGCTCGCCGGCCCGATTTGTCCTCGATAATCGCCGCCGTCATCCGACCGTCTTCGACCACCGGGGCGACGAACATGGCGTGCAGGAAGGGACGGATCTGAGCTTCGACAACCATCTTGTCCAATTCGAGCTTGAGCACTTCAGTGTTCAACACGTAGACGCCAGTCACGGCGTCGCGGCTCCGGAGGCGGTCGATGACCTCGGTGGTCAGCCCCGCGATAATCTGCTGCTTTCCCGACCGGTCCTTGAGCGAATGCCAAATGTTCACGAGGCTGGCCGTGGCAACGCCGCCGAAGAAGCCGTTCAACTCGATCAGGGCAACCTTCGCTCCAAGTCGTGCGGCTGCCACGGCGGCGAATACGCCCGTGCAACTGCCTCCGACGACACACACGTCACAGTCGTGAGCGACGGGCACGTCCCGGGCCAGTTCGCGAATCGTGCCCGGCTGCGGCTCATCCGCAAGGACGTTGGCGCCGGTTGCCACGGTCCCGGTCACCGTGCCCGCAGCCGCCAACGGAGCGGTCTTGAGGAAATCGCGACGAGGAAGTCCCTTCGGCATCGTGAGTTCTCCAGAAAGAGTCGGCATGTCGGACGATCACCCATTGTACACGATTGCTCGACTGAGCTAGTGGGCATCAGTTGCTCTACAGCGCGGCGCCGTTGTGTCGAGAACCGTTCGATTGCCGACGTGTCCAAGAAACCCCTGATCGACGAGTTTTGGGACGATGACCGGAAGCACCTCGGGTGAGGCCAGAGCACGCACCATCCTGTCCCCCCAAAGGAGTGTTCCAGGCAGGGTCCTTTTTCAGGACAGCCCAAACACGGGGCCGAATTCTCTGGCACCCGGCCCGCTCACCGCAGTCTTGATGGCCATGTCCGGCCGAGATTCCTGGTTTCGGAAGCGGCGAAGACCAGATTCTCAAAGGATCTGCAGGTCGGCTGAAAAAGTTGACCTCACGCGCACCGACGCCCGTCGCGTATTCCCAGAACTATACCGGCACAAACTTGCTGGATGGCTTACTAGGACCGGCCACCGAAACGGCGGACGAGAGCGGCGTTCTGTCCGGCTTGATCACTGTAGCGGTCATAGATCCCGACAACCACTGCGTCGGTGGGCTTGATCGCGGCAAACGTCTCTCGAAACGCTTGTTCCACGTCGGTCCGTCGCCCGGCGGCAAGAATCTTGAATGCCAGGCAGGGCCGCTTGCTCTGCCGGATCGCTTTGAACATCCGGGGCGGATCGCTCTTGAGATACACTTCACCAACCGGCAACGGAACGTGTCCAAGCAACTTCTGAAGAGCGGCCTCGTCGCGGTGCCGCTCGTAAACACACGTCTGGAAGTAGTCCAGATCCCAACCCTTCGATTCCACGGCATCGACCACCTCGGGCATGTGGGTAGACACACCGACCGCCAGACCTGCGTCACGTATGCGTTTCAAGCGGTCCCGGACCACGTCAAGTTTCCCCTGCTTGAAGAGACTGTCGGTGACTTCGCCGTGATGGGCGACAGCAATCAAGCCGTCGATCTTGGCAAGTTCCTGGATGTTTTCGTCCCGACCGGTGAGTCCCAGCAGGCGCATCTTTCCCCCCGACTTCCGATGGCGGTTATAAATCCCCAGCAAGGTACCGCGTTCGTGTCCTTGCCATGCGTTGATGCCCACTTCTTCGCAGCGGCGGAGCGTCTCGATCGCTCTCTCAGGCGTATAGTAGTCGTGCATCTCCCGGTCCATGAAAGGCGACATGTGCGACCCACCATCGATATTGTGGCACCCGACGATCAGCCGTGAAATCGAATGCTTGCCCAACGAGATCTGTGGCATGGGCGTGGCGTCGGCCGGCTTCGCCTTGTCGGTTGGCACGTCAGCGCCGAGCATCTGCGTAGTGGCCATGGCCGCCGGAATGGCCGCGGCCGCTCCGAGAAACTCGCGGCGGTGACACCCCTGTTGGGAAGAACCGGCGGGACAATCTTGCGAACGGTACGGATTGTCAGCGGTCATAGAGCGGCTCCTTATCGGACTCATGAACGGAGGTGGGCGGTGTTCGGGGTCTCGTCCATCAAGCAACGGCCATACTATGCCGGAAGAAACACGTGGTCAATATCCCTCACTTCTCTTGCAATGACTTATTGTGGGATCCAGCCTTGGCAGCGTAGTTCCAGTCGCGCGCGGTCGGCGCGGCTGGGCGGAACGTTCGCGGTCAACACGGTTCCGTCTTTCAGGGGTGCAAGTTGCTTGCCATCCATGCAGAGGCCGGCATCCGGCGACCTCCGCCGCGCGCCCCAGACGGTCGTATTTTGCGACAGCCCAAAGCCGGGGCCGGTTCCCAACGAGAGTCACGAGGCCGGCCCTTCGACATTGGCGTACTGTCGACGAGATAGTGTAGATCCAACTGGAGCCGGGAGCTAAAGCGATCGCGAGGCTGACGGCGGCAAATCTGGATGCTCGACTAGCGAAGTCGGTCCTGGATTGACTCCAGTGTACCGGCCGAGGGTTGTGTGATCCACGACTTCGCGGCTGTCTCGACCGGGATTCGCGATT
This sequence comes from Planctomycetota bacterium, assembly GCA_043824335.1. Taxonomy (GTDB): domain Bacteria; phylum Planctomycetota; class Planctomycetia; order Pirellulales; family Thermoguttaceae; genus JBDRTC01. The sequence continues at coordinate 5,848 of JBDRTC010000448.1, forward strand.
TCCAGCGACCGTGGACTCGCTCCATGATCAGCACGCCGAACGGGTTGCATGGCCTCAGCGTTTGGGCTACCGTTTCGGCATGGAAACTCGACGGCAATATTGGGGCCAGTTTCAGACGGGAAGCCCGGATGTCCGGGAAGCGTGGTTCAATGAGAACATTGGTTGCGGTTCAAGCTGCGGTTGCATGGTCTTTCTTTTGTGGCGCACTATTGGCGGACGACTGGCCTCAATGGCGTGGTCCTGGTCGCGATGGCGTCTGGAACGAAACCGGCATCATGGAGTCGTTCCCGCCGGGCGGCTTGAAGATTTCCTGGCGTGTGCGGGTGGGTGGAGGCTTGTCCAGTCCGGTAGTGGCCCAAGGCCGGGTCTTCCTCGCCGACGTGCAATTGCAGAAACCCTCGGCCCGGGAGCGTGTCCTGTGCTTTGACGAAGTGAACGGCAAGCAGCTTTGGAGTCACCAGTATGCAGTGGACTACCCGGACTGGGCTTTCGACCCACAACACGGAGGCGGTCCCAGGGCCACGCCGATCATCCGGGATGGCAGGTTGTTTACGCTGGGAGCGTTGGGTCACCTCTTCTGTCTCGATGCCGCCAAGGGTGTGGTGGTGTGGGAAAAAAGCCTGGCGAAGGAATACGGCGTCAAAGAGTTCACGGGCATCACGGCTTCGCCATTGATCGAAGACGGATTGCTGATTCTTTGCATCTGCGCGAAGCCGGCCGCGTGTGTCGTCGCCTTCGACAAGAACACCGGCAAAGAAGCATGGAAGGCACTTGATGATTCATTCACGTACAGTTCACCGATCATCCTCGAAGCGGGCGGGAGAAGACAGCTCATCGTCTGGACCCAGGAGGCGGTGACTTCGCTGGATCCGACCACGGGCCGGACCTGGTGGCGGGAACCGATCCGCACGCCCGGGGACCACGCGGTCTCCACGCCGGTCTTCTCCAACCACCGGCTGCTGATCGCCGGCCTGATGTTGAAACTCGACGCGGACAAACCGGCTGCTTCAGTGCTCTGGCCGAAAACGAGAGCCGTTTCCAAAAGAATCCTGAGCAACACTTCGACTGCCCTGTTGCGGGGCGAGTACGTATTCTCGGCGAAAACTTCCGGCGAACTCGTCTGCCTGGAGGCCGGCACCGGCAAGCAGGTCTGGCAGGCCGAGAGTGTGACGGATCTGATAAACGGCTCCAGCATTCATCTGACGCCATGCGGTGACGCCGTGTTTCTCTTCACCGACAAAGGGGACTTGATACGCGCGCAACTCACGCCCCAGGGTTATCGCGAGATCAGCCGCGCGCATCTGTTGGAACCCACCTCACCTTATGGGGGTCGAAAGTGCGTCTGGACGCCGCCGGCCTATGCCAACCGTCACGTCTTTGCCCGCAGCGACGGGGAACTGGTCTGCGCCTCCCTGGCCGCGAAGCCGTGAGCGAGCCGACGCGGCTGGCGGAGGCTTCTGGACGATGGCGGAGGCCATCACCCGCAAGATGGGGTGTGCAAGGCGGACTCCGGCGTCATTCGCGGGAAGACCGCACCCCGCTGAGGAGTGTACCAGACAGGGTCCTTTGATGGGATTCTCAAGAAACGTATGGAGTCGTGACACTTTGCCCCTAGCACGAGTGAGGTCGTCTTCACCATCCGGTAGCTCGATGTGCCGGCGGCCGGCCTGTCTCACATAGATCGACGACTGCGAGAAATCGGACAAGCAAACGGTGAAAGTTAATCACTCTTGAAGCCTGCATGATGGATCGTGAGCACAGTTGTGTGGCTTGTCTTCCGCAGATAACATGCCAGATGGTGAAGGATCCGGGGGAGCGACAAACGACAGTGATTCAACAGGTTGTGGCTGAAATGAGAAAACAAGAAAGATGGTGGGCCGGCGTAGCCGGAATGAAGTCGTTTGTTTTGTCGGTGTTTCTTTGTGCGGCGGCTAGTTCCGCCGCTGATGATTCGGCGATCCTATTCGTCGGCGACAAGAGTAACCATGTCGCATCCGGGCTGCGGGCACTCGAGGTGTCTTTTCGCGATGTCTCGGCGGGCGGTTTGATGGAGGGCGACGTTTGCCTTTTCGATCATCGCGTCCTGGTCTGTGGCATGGACGTGCGCCGGGACGGGCTGAGCTCGATCAGCGGGGCTATCCAGGCGTTCGCGGAAATCGGTGGCGTCGTGCTCGCGTTCAGGTCGTCGCAGGGCGATCCGTGGCTTCCGGCGCCGCCCGAAAAGGATCGGGCCTACACGCTTGGGAAAGTGCTTGCGCCTGAGCACGCCATCTTCAACACGCCGCACTCGCTCGACGAGGCGACACTCCGGGCCGTCCACGGCGGCTCGATCTATGCCGGGTTCTACGCACTGGGAGAAGGCTGGCGGCCGCTGCTTTCAGGCGGCCGGCAACAAAGCTGGGACAAGGCTCCCTCGCAGCATGACGGCGATCACCATGGGATCATCGAACTCGAGCTGGGCCGCGGCAGAATCGTGATGTGCCAAATGATCCCGGCGTACGCGTGGTTTCACGATGCGAAGGGCGACGCCGATTGCGCGGGGGCGCGCCTATTCGAGAATTTGGTCCGATACGCGCTCTCGTCGGCAGTCAAGCGGGAAGGGCCACGCAAGCCTCGAGTCCGCCCTGATGCTTACGCGGCCAGCTTGGCGGACGTCATGCGAACGCCCGAGGGACGGGATGGTCTGCGAATGGACGATCCCGAGTGGCGTTTCACCGCGAAAGGACCGTTCACTGGTAGCTACGACCGCCGTGGCGTCTACACGATCTCGTACGGTGAAGCGCCCACCGAAGCCGGCAATTTCGGCCAGTTGATGCGCCGCTTCAGGATCGTCGAAGGTGCCCGGCGTATCATGCTGCGCGTTTACGAAAGTGACGACTACTGCGGCGGCCGAGAACCGAAGATGGTCGGGGACCACCGCGTCAGCACATCGATGAACATGAAGCAGGGGAATCGTTTCCGGCAAGTGCTCATCGATGATGCGGTCATCGCTGAAACCGACGTGCTGGGCCGGAACGTCCAACCTGCACGCGAACGGATACAGTGGTACGACGTCAGCGACGCGGTCAAGGGCAAGACAGAAGTGACGCTTGCCCTGAAGGTCGTCGACCGCAAGGGTACGGGTGGGGAGACCTTTTCCACCGACTGCTACTTCGCCTGCGTCGATCTCCGCACCGATTTCGTCCGCATCGAAGCGAAGCAGCTTGAGGCGGATGGCTACGTGGAAGCCGAGGAGGGGATGGGGCTATCGCGTGATGCCGGGTCACTGTCGCTGGCTGCGCCCGTGCCGAAAGGCCGGTACGTCGTTGCGTTCCGCATGCAGGATCATCCCTTCGGACAGGGTTTGGCTGAGGTTCTGGTCACCGGTCGCACCGCCGTGGCCGTTCGTGCCTCGGCGGACGATTTCCGTTTCTGGTGGCTCACCACACGACCCGTGCTGATCGACGAGGACGCTCGGATTGTGCTGCGCACGAAGGGGGATGGCGAAGAGCGGATGATCGTGTCTGACGTGGCCCTCATTCCGGCGGATTTGTGCAAGACCGGAAACGAATCGGCAGTTCCGGAAACGCCCTTGGCCGGGTCGCCCGTCTTCAAACCCGGACCGCCCGCCGTGCTCGAACGCGTCACGTTGAAGGTGGCGGAAACCGCCGGAGTCACGAGGGTCGGCGAAATCGCAAGCCAGGCCGTCCAGTTTGCCTTTGGCTCGCTGCGGTCGCCGTCCCAGGTCGCCGTGCAGGCTGGCGGTGCGAAGGCATTGCCGTGTCAGGTGCGGCCTTTCGCGCGCTGGCCCGACGGGAGCATTCAGGCGGCCGTTGTGACGTTTCCGGTCGACGTGGAAGCGCGTGCGAAGACAAACTACGAGCTTCGCTTCGGCAGCCAGGTAAGCTCGCCCGATGTTCCCACGCCGCTGACGGTGGACGAGACCCCCGATCGTTTCGTGATCGATACGGGACGACTTCGCGTCGAGATACCGCGGAAGTCCGGGCAGGTCTTGTCGGCCGTGTCGCTAGACGGCGAAGCGGTGCCACTTCCCGACGGCGGGTCATGGGAACTGGAGCTGCAAACCGAGGACGGACGCGTGTCGCGCACGGATGGTGTGACGGCCACATCGTGTGTGGTCGCCGAGCGCGGGCCGCTTCGGGCCATCGTGGTGAAGACGGGCAAGCTGGCCGATGAGAAAGGAGAACTGATCGAGTACCGCTACGAGTTGCACTTCATGCGAGGCTCGGCCGAGATGCGTTTTGCCCCCAGGTCCAGCAATGTGGCCAATGCCGCGGGCGTCTTCATCAGGCGGCTGTCGTTGAGACTCCCCTGGCAGACGACAGGCGCTTCAGCGTATTACGCCCCGTCGGAAAACGGGGAGCCGATCCGCGTCGAAACAAAGGGGCCGATCGACCTATACCAACACCTCCACGACACGCTGACGATCGCGGGTGATGGGATCTCGGCAGACTCGGGCCTGTCGCGTGCGCCCGGGCGGATGACGGGCTGGACGGTCCTCGACGGAGCGACGCCGCTGAAAGTCGGCCTGCGGTACGCATGGCAGATGTATCCTAAACGGATGCGCATCGATGGTGGATTGACGATCGATTTGGTCCCG
>JBDRTC010000449.1:0-3313 GCA_043824335.1 Planctomycetota bacterium
CTGCGTACCATCGAGCTTGGTTAAAATGACGTTCCCCTCTAACGTGACGAAGCAGACCTTATCACCCAGGGCCAACGGCGCGGCCATCGAGGCAAGCTCCGAACCGCCTTCGAGCGGCTGTGGGCTGAGCATGGAAACGCCTTTGAGCGTGGGGAGCATCGACTCGGGCGGCGGTCCTCCCTTGGCATCTGAGGAAATGGACGTTGCTCCTGTCGTTCCGTACTGGCCGAGGAGACCCGACTGAAAGAGCCGGTCCCCGACGAATGCCATCCCGCCATAGCCGTACGAGGCCTCGGCGATCCGGAGCCACGTACCCTCGGTCGGATCGAGCTCGACAACGTAGTAGGGACTGCGAACCCAGAGTCGATCGCGGTAATAGGAAACCGCCTCGATTGAGACAGGGATAAACGATCGCCAAATGGGCTTGCCGGACTTCAGATCAAGGCACCAAACCCAATCGGCCCACCCGGCCACGATGACCCCGGCGCCGGCATCTCCGGATGCGTCTCCGTCCAGGCGGTACGACCAGACGAGCTTCAGGGGAGGCTTGACCGTGTCATCCGGCGACAATCCGGTGAAGCCAGAGTCTCCTTTGAGTTGCGGCCATTCATGCGGGCGTTCCTGTTCGGACGCCCTTAGAGTGGCCAGGCACCAGGAACACATGAGTCCCCAGGCGACAAACCTCATCGTTGGTGAGTGCATCGCTACCCTATCTCCTGCGTTTACCGAGAACTCCATCCGTCCTTACCATCGTGGATACTCATGGAGTTATGCTTCACGCCGCGAAGCTCCATGTACTTCATGAGGGCATCGCTATCGGCCAGTTTGGCGAATGCGTCACGAGAAAACTTGACGTCGGCGAAGGAGTTCCTCGAAGGCCGCCTCGTAATGGTTGTCGCGGTTGGCCATCGGTCGACTGCAAAAGTCCGGTTCACCCCGTCCCTGTTGTCAGAATTCGTCGCCGCCGACCTTATTCTCCCAGGCGTCGGCCGCCAGGGCCACGTTGGTGACGTGAGATTGGAACTCCTGGACTTCCATGGTCTCGAGGATTTGGGTCGCCCGGACACAGACCAGCTCCTCGCCACCCAGCTCCATGATGCAGAAATGTCCGAAAGGCATTTGGGCGGTCAGCCGCAGGAGGTTCAAGGCGTCGCCCTTCGACAGCCCTTTGAGGAACCCGCTCCCCAGCCGCTGGCACGGGGAGAAGAAGCAGATCACGGTCATGCCTTCGTCGGTCTCTCCGAGCTCGCCGACGTAGACGAGCTGGTCGCGTCCTCCTTGCAGGGAGAACAGAAAGCCGAGCAAGTTCCCTCTTCGCTGGCCTCGGATGTCGGCCATTTTTGCGATTTGTTCGACCTTTTCCAGCGTATCGCTCACGGTCATTCCTTTCATATAGGTCTAACTCGTCTTTTTCAACGGGCTGTTAGAGACTCTGGAGGAGGGAGTTGACGTAAGCAGCCGCGACACCGGTTCCTGCTACCTCGCCCTGCCGGCCAGACGGTTTCGGGCCTGATCGGCCCAGGGGCTGTCGGGAGCGAGATCGAGGAAGGATTGCCAATGGGTTTCCGCCTCGTCGGCGCGGGCCAGCTCGTCGAGGGTTTGGGCCAGATAGAGATGGACGTCGGCATAATCGCCGTGCAAAGCCAGCGCCCCCTGAAAAGCGGCCACCGCCAGCTCGCGCTTCCCCAGCTCGCCGAGCACGCAACCCAGGTTGGCTCGGGCCTCCACGTAGTCTTCGTCGAGCTCGATCGCCATGTAGTAGCGCTCTCGGGCGCCGCCGAGATCGCCCAGGCGATAGAGCAACTCGGCGATCTGGAAGCAGATCTCCGGCACGGGGCCGGCGGCCGCCATGGCCGCACGGTACATGTCGGCGGCCGCTTCGAGTTGCCCTTGGTCTTCGTGCTCCGCGGCCATCCGACACATCTCTTCCGGCGAAGTCGGCGCCTGGCCGACGTCGCCCCGCGCGGACAAGGGGAGCACACCCTCCGCGCCGCCCGGCGGTCTTTCCAAGCTTTCGGGCGACGCACCCGCAATCTCGGCGGCCTCGAAGTCGAAGCGAAGCTGCCCGCCCGGTTCGATCAGACCGTCCCCCTGCCGCAGCAAGACTTCTTTGCCCTCGATGATCACCGACAATTGGGCCAGCGGCCGCCGGACGCCGGGCAAGTACCGGGCCAACTCCGCCAGCTTCCTCTCGATCGCCCCGGGCGACATACCCGCCGCCAACAGCTCGGCCAGCCGCCGGGCCGTGGCCACCTCCTGGAAATCGAAATAGGCGAGCCTTCGCACCTCCCGCACCGGCACGAGCAGCCCCCGACGCTGCCAGCGGCGGATCACCGCGATCGGCACGCCCAGCAACTCGGCCAGCATGGCGGGCGTGTAGAGCCGGCGCACGTCGTGCTCGGCGTCGACCAGCCCGAGCCGCTGCCAAAGCTCCGTCTCGGGAACCACCTGAAGCGAGCCCTGCTCGGCTGCCCGGCGGATGTCCTGATCGAAGAGCGAGTCCGGGTCCGCGGCATCGCCCAGCGGCAGCCCCTCTTCTCCCACGACGATCAGGTCGACCGACGGGTCCGGCTTCTCCACGGCGACCCCACCGTGCTTTCGGACCAGGCGCGCCGCCTCCCGCTTCGACATGCTGGCCAGCTTGCCGGCAAACGCGACCCGCGTTCCCTTGAGGATTTCCGACGTTTCGTCGTTCGATTCGGTAGACATCGTGTAGAGCCGGCGACGCGGTTGGGGGAAAGTCTCAGTGTCCCTAAGCCGGCCAAAACTGTCAACGCATACCCCAAGCAGGCAGTGATACCGTTTGGCGGGCCTGCAAGAGGAAACTGAGAAGAAAAGAAGGTTTTGGGAGGCATGAAACCGCCGGCCACCGAGATCGCACGCCACTCGCCTAGATCGCTCTCCTTCCCCGGCGGCGGTGGAATGTCGATCTCGGTCGCCGTTAAGCGGCCGCGCGGTTACTTCGTGCGTCTGTCTTCTGATTTGTAGGTGGCCGACTCCCGACAGATAATCGCACTCAGCAACTATTGCTGCTGACTTACTCCCGATTCCGTGGCCAGGCCGTTTCGGGACGCGCTCTTCCGCAAAATGTTGCCTAACATGGCGGTCTCCTTATGCTAGGGCCGTTGGGCAACACTTCCACTGTACCGCTATTCGCCCGCCGCGGTCAAATCTTAGCCGTTTGCGCACCCCTTCTTGTGGGGGTTCCATTGGCCGCCCATTTCTGCAACAATAGTGGCGGCGGCGAAGGATTTCTGATGCACCCAGACCAAATGCTGGAAATTCCGCGTTCGCAAAGGTACGCTGATCCGAT
>JBDRTC010000450.1:0-4693 GCA_043824335.1 Planctomycetota bacterium
GTGGCCGCGAGTCGAGACTGTGATTGACTCTGGCAAGATGGTGGGCGAAGGCTCTAAGGATTGAAAAGGCGTTTGGCTGCACAACGGCGACATTCATTCCTGCGAGGGGGTGCATCATGCGACGGTTGACACGGTTGCGAAGAAAAGGGGACGGGAGTCTTTTATCTTCGTTCTGGTTCCCAAGCTCCCGCTTGGGAACCTGTTTCTGCTCACCGGGCCGACAGGTCCGCGCAGACAAGCTCCTTGTCGTTGCGCGCGAATACGTGCCGGTAGGCAAACGCCGGATGCGACCAGGTCACGCCGTCACGCCTGGGCAACTGGTCCGTGGTCGGGTCAATCAGCTTCGCCCTGCTGATTTCCTGAAAGCCTTCAGGCGCTAACCGCGCGATGATCAGCTCGCCGCGCTCGTTGAACATCCAGGTCCGCTCCCCGTTGCGGATCAAGTGGATCGTGGCGAAGTTGTTTTCCGGCACTGCGGTCTTGTCTTCCCAGACCTGCTCGCCGGTGTCCAGGCGCAGGCAACGCAGAACGCCGCGCGAGTCGGCGCCGTAGACGTATCCGCCGTCGATCAGCGGGGTCGAGATGAGGCAGTGCAGGGCCGCTCCTTCGTCCGGGCCTCCCCGGCGGCGGTGCCAGAGTGTTTCCACCTCCAAGCTTTCCTGGGATAGTTTTACCAACGCAGTGCCCCTGTGCGCGTCGGAAAAGAGCAACGTGCCGTCGTTGAGAACGGGCGTGGCAATGGCGATCGGCCAACTTTTCCAGGGCCAGGGAATCTCCCAGTGGAGCCCGCCCGAGAGTGGATCGAGGCCCACGATGCGGTCCCCCGTCCAGCAGACGAGCACGCGCCGGCCGGCCTGATCGACGACGATCGGGGCGGAGTACGAGGCGTCGTCCGCCAGGGCCTTCCAACGCTCGTCGCCGCTAATCTTGTCGAAGGCGCAGACGCACGCGCCGTCGCCGCCGCCAAGCTGCACGATCAACAGATCGCCCTCGACGACCGGGGAAGCGGCGATGCCCCAGTTCGGCATGCGGATGTTGTACTCGGCCCTCAGGTCGCGGCCCCACAGGACCGCGCCGGTTGCGGCGTCGAAACAGAAGAGGTGCCCGGCCGCCCCGAGGCTGTAGGCCCGCCCTGCTTCAACGAGAACCGACGCCCGGGGACCCGCCTTGTAGCCGATCTCCCCGTACTCGCAGCCGTAACCGTGCGACCAGATCTGCTTGCCCGACTGCCAGTCGAAACAGAGAACGCGCTCGATTTCCTCGGGCTTGGCGACGCGGTCCGCCACGTAAACGCGACCTTCGGCGACCGTCGGGCCGCTGTAGCCGCTCGATATCGGAACGCTCCACTTGGCCTCGATCTCGGATGAATCGAACCGGTCGACGACCCCCGTTTCGGCCCAAACGCCGTCGCGGTTGGGGCCTCGCCACTGGGGCCACTCGTCGGCCCGAACGATTGCGAAATCGGAAACACAACAAAGCACGGCGACAACCATGGGACGAATTGAATTCATCGACGGACTCCGGGCATGAAACAAAGCCTTAGGGGCGGCTGACGAATAACTTCCCGGTTTGGAAAGGGGACAGTCCCATTTTCCCTGCGGGAAAATTGGGACAGTCCCCGAGTTGTTCTTCGACTTCCGCTTAACTTCCCCGCAGCACTCTTTGGGGCTGGAAACCAAATCGGTCCTATGATAGGATGCCCGGCGGCTCGTTTCAACCGACAAGCTCCCATTGGCGCGAGGAGCCGGGGGTCTCGAATGCGAATTCGCACGATCGAAGTTCACCGTTTGATCGGTACGTCGAATACCTCACTCCGGCGCCCTACATCGAAGAGATCGTCACCGAGCCGTTCCGGTTGGATGAGGACGGCCTGCTGACGATTCCCGAACGCCCCGGGCTGGGCATCGAGCTGGATCGCGACGCCTTGAAGCGGTTCTCCGGTTGAGAATTTTCTCCGAGTCTGGCAGGGACCCGACGAGACGGCCCTCCTCGCGAACCTTCAGTCCGTTCAGGCCGAAGTCGCATCGGCCGGCATCGCGGATAGCGTGGCACGCGGAGTTTTTCTGGCGGGTCGGCTGACTGTTGAAGCCCCCCGTTAAGTGGTACACTATCCGGTTGGTATTTGGACCCAGTGGGGAGGGCGCGGCATGGGAAAGCGAAGCAAGGGCAGTGGCAAGGCGGCCGCATCGGTTAGCGTCGAAGACATCCTGCGCGGCACAGCCCACGCCCTGACCATCTTTAAGCCACAAACCGTCGCCGGCTTGGACATCTTCCTGAGGGGCGGCAAGCCCTATCTGACGTGCTACGCCACCGGCAGGGACCGCCCCGCCAAGCCAGAAGAAATCGTCCGGCAACTCTACGTCAAGATGTTGATGGACGACTACGGCTACCCCCGCGAGCGCCTCGCGATCGAAAAGCCGGTGCAGATGGGCTCCGCTGTCCACGACAAGCCGGCGGACATTGTGATATGGGATAAAGACGACCCGACCGCCGCCTACATCATCGTCGAATGTAAGAAGCCTAAGCGGTCCGACGGTCTGGAACAACTCAAGAGCTACTGTAACGCCGAAGGGTCGCCCATCGGCGTATGGACCAACGGCGGCGAGACGATCCACCTGCACCGCCGCGACCCCAACTACTACCAGAACCTTCCCGACATCCCCCGCGTCACTCAAACGCTTTCCGAATTGCTGAACGAGCGCTGGACGCTGGACAAACTGGCCGAGCAAAACGTGCTGGTCAAAGAGCAAACCACGCTGAAGAAGATCATCCTGGACATGGAGAACCTTGTCCTGGCGAATGCCGGCGTGGACGCTTTCGAGGAAGTTTTCAAGCTCATCTACGCCAAGCTCTACGACGAAGCCCGGGCCGCCCAGGGTGGCAAGCGGAAGCAATACCTTCAGTTCCGCGTCGGCGGCGCTACCCCCAACGAGTTCAAGCAGAAGATCAATGACCTGTTCGACAGGGCCACGCAGAAGTGGCCCGGCGTTTTCCTCGACGGCGAACGCATCGACCTCACGCCTGAGCACCTTGTCACCTGCGGGTCATACCTGGAAAACGTCAAGCTGTTCAACAGCAACCTTCAAGTTATCGACGAAGCTTTCGAGTATCTGTCCGTCGAAGTCGGCAAAGGCAAGAAGGGCCAATACTTCACGCCCCGCCACGTCATCGACATGGCCGTGAAGATGCTGAATCCAAACATCGGCGAATACCTGATCGACACCGCCGCCGGTTCCTGCGGCTTCACCGTTCACGGCATCTTCCACGTCTGGGGCAACGAGTTCACCGCCAACGGCCCCGCGAAGTGGCAATCTGATTACGCCAACTCGATGGTCTACGCCCTAGACTTCGACGCTCGATCCATCAAGATCGCCAAGGCCCTGAACCTGATCGCCGGCGACGGTAAGACCAACGTCTACCGTGCGAATACCCTGGACCCGCGCGGCTGGTCCGATGAAGTCAAGGTCGGCCTGCGCAACCGCCTGCAACGCTTCCCGGGCGATCCCCAGCGCGACCACTGGAACCGCGAGCACCACCGATACTTCGACTTCGACGTACTAATGACCAACCCACCCTTCGCCGGCGACATCAAGGATTCCCGCATCCTGCACCAATACGACTTAGCGAAGAAGCCCAACGGCAAGTGGCAGAACAAGGTGGGGCGCGACGCCCTGTTCATCCAGCGGAATCTTGAGTTCCTTAAACCCGGCGGCCGTATGGCGATCGTACTGCCCCAGGGCCGGTTGAACAACAGCACGGACAAGGCGGTCCGCGATTTCATCGCGGATCACGCCCGCATCCTGGCCGTGGTCGGCCTGCACGGCAACACCTTCAAACCGCACACCGGCACGAAGACGAGCATCCTGTTTTTGCAAAAGTGGAACAACGATCGAAGCGCCCCGCCGCGCCTACGCTGCCCGAGGGTCGAGGACTACCCCATCTTCTTCGCGACCAGCCAGCAAGGCGGCAAGGACACCAGCGGCGAGTATGTCTACCTGGCCGATGACAAGGGACGCCGGCTGTACGACCTGCACGCCCACCCGATGGTGGACCACGACCTGTTCAACCTGCGGGCCTACCTGACGGATCAACTCGAACAACGACTCGCCGTCGCCAAGGCCGCCGCGCAGAAGCAAGACATCCGTAACGCCCACGACGCCAAGCTACCCTTCGTCCCTGACCGGCCCGGCATCGCCGACGCCTTCCGCGAATGGGGCCGCAAGCAGGGCTTCGCCTTCTGCTTCGATGACGGGGAGGGCGTGTAATGGCCGTGTGGAGTTGCGTTCCGCTGTCTGAGTTACCCAGTGATGCCCGGCTTGATGCGGAGTATTACCAACCGGAGTTTCTGAATCTCGACAAGTTGCTTGGGCAAAAGCGTGCAATTCCTTGGGGGCAGGTAGGAGGGCGTTTCATCGTTGGCCCATTCGGCTCTTCGTTCTTGGTCGAGAATTACGAGCAAGATTCGCCCTTTAGGTACGTTCGTGGTCGCGACGTGAAGCCCTTCTTCCTGTTGGACGACCAGAATTGCTCGATTCCCGAAGCGGATTATCGCCGCTTGGCGAAGTACCACTTGGAGGTCGGCGACCTTTTGGTTTCGGTCGTGGGCACGCTGGGGAACGTCGCGATCGTCACCGACGATTCGGGGGAATGCGTTTTCAGCTGCAAGAGCACGGCATATCGTCCGAAGGGGATA
>JBDRTC010000451.1:0-3935 GCA_043824335.1 Planctomycetota bacterium
GCTTCGGGTTGGTATGCTATTTCCTGGGAGTTGCCCTACCAAAGTGCCCCCTACCCATGTCTGGGGTTCGAGCATGTTTTCTTCGTGCTCCTTCCGGGGGGGATCGTACCTCCGCTCAGTTCCCGGGTGGAAACCAGATGAGCATGGGATCGGGGCCGTCGCCGGTCTTGATGACCGCTTCGACGGTCAAGGTTTCCATGTCAACCACGTGCAGGCCGTCCGAGTGCTCGCAGCCGACGAAGGCCCGCTTGCCGTCCGGCGTGATTTCCACGCCGATGGCGTAGCCGCCGACGCTGATCCGCTTGATCTCGGTGTGCCGCGTGGCGTCGATGATCGTGAGTTGGCCCTCTTTCGTCCAGTTGGGCACGAGGGCCGTTCGGCCGTCGTCGGTGAAGTGGATGCGCACGGGCATGCCGGGGCAGGCGAACGTCTCGATGGGCCGGTGCGTGGCCAGGTCGATGATCGTGATCGAGCCGCCCGTCTGGTTCGCGGCCCAAAGGTGCTTGCCGTCGGGCGTGAAGGCCATCCCTTCGACTCCCTTGCCGCAGGGGACCTGCGTGATCAGCTCACCGGAAGCGCGGTCGATGACCGAGACGTTTTCCGACACGATGTTCGCCGTGTAGATCCGTTCGCCGTCGGGCGACACGAGGACCATGTGCGAAATCTTGCCGTGCGTGGGGATGCCGCGAGTCACTTCGTTGGTTTTCGTGTCGACCTCGACCACAAACCCGGTTTGGCCCGCCGTGAAATAGGCGCGCTTGCCGTCCGGCGCCATGGCTGTCCCGTGAATGCGCGTGTACTTGCCGGTAGGGATCTGCAAGACGTGCTTCCGCCGGACAAGATCAATGACGGAAATCGTGTTGCCGGGTGGAACGTAGTTCGAGAGGTAGGCGAAGCGCTGGTCGGGCGTGATGACAATCTCGTGCGGGTTCGGGCCCGTGGCGATCGTCTGGATGATCTCCAGCGTGCTCGGGTTGATGAAGCAGAGCGTGTCGTCGTGCTTGTTCGCCACCAGCAGCACGCCCCCTGTTTTCGCAGTCGACTCTTCCGCAAAAGCCCGGAGCGCGAGTCCCAGAATCCCGAACGACAGAGCGGCGGCACAGGTTATGGTTTGCCGCCTTGGCCAAAGCGATGTTCGAGCGTGCATCTTGGACAACTCCTTGGTTCGTTCCAGTGCTTGATCGACGCGTCGAAATCGTCCCGTCAGTTTCCTGTCGCCGCGCGGCGGCATCGCTGGTCGGCCTCGTGCCCCTGGCCTGTCATTAGAACCTGAAGGCCGCCGGCCGACAAGGTCCCCGCACTCGTCGCAGGGATTGAACTTTGACTGTCAGCCAACCATAATGCGAGCGGCACGGGTGGAGGCAGGTGGGAGGTTTTGTGGATCGTGGACACCAGCACCACAGGAATGTGAGTAGATCGGTGATCGCGTGCAAAATACACGGAATCTTGGGAGATCCGATGCCATGATCGGCACCGGGAGATTGACGTTGCGCTTGCCTGTTTGGTTCCCGCGGAAGGGGACTCTCACAAATAGGGCGAAGACGATGCGCTCCATTCCCTCGGTGTGGGTGGCCGCTTTGGCTGCCTTCGCGTTCGGCATGCCGGCATTGGCGGCCGATATCTTTGTGATCGACTTTGAGCAGGGAGGCGACGTTTCAGCGTACGAGGGGCTCGACGTTGCGGGCGTGGAAGCCGAGATCGTCGAGAAAGGCGCCGACGAGGCGGGGCACTGCCTGCGTCTTCACAATCCGACGCCGGCGACGTCGTGCCCGCTGCGCTTAAAGCGCCCCATCGAGGTCGAAAAGAACCTGATCCTCTCGTTCGACTATCGGGTGGAAATTGAAGAGGGATACGAAGGGGATTATCTCGGCATGAGCTGGTACGTCGACGGCCGGCAGTGGTTCTGGGCGAGCGATGAGTTTTCCGCCGAGTGGCGCCACGCACAGGTCGAAATTCCCAAGCTAAGAAGCTCAAGCGGGAAAGTGATCCGGCCGGGGCTCGTGTTCTCGACCGTGCAGCTCTACGGCCGGGTCAAGGAAACCACGGAAGTGCGCACGGCAACCAAGGCGCGGATGACCGTATGGTTCGACAACATCCGCCTCTACACCGGCCATCCCACTCGCTCGCTCTCCGAGCGCACCCGGGAAAGCTACTCGAACCCTCCCTTGTTCCATTGGCCCAAGTTCGAGGAGGAAGGCGACCAGAGGCTCCAGTACTCCCGAAACGAGGACTTCCCGGAAGACGCCTCGGTCACGGTCGACGTGAACGGCAACTTCCACACGCCGCCGGAGCCGATCGAGCCGGGCACCTGGTACTGGCGGGTGTGGAGCGACGGCGAGCTTTCAGAAGGTTGGTCGAACGTCGAGCGCGTCACGATCCTGCCCGAGGCCCACCGGTTCACCACGGCGCCCGTTTCGGCCGATGCGTTGGCCCGAATGGTCCGCCCTCGTCTTCTGCCGCTGGCCAAACTCGGGGAACCCGATCTCAGCGAGTCGCGCAAGACGCAACTGGCCCGGGCCGCGAAGAAGCTTTTCGATCAGGGTGTTCCCGAGCATCCGGGCTCGCACGTACCCGGCGATCCCCGCTGGCCGACGTGGATCGACTGGTACGGAAAAGTGGCGGGAAGAATCACCGGAGGCACGGGCCGGCGGCTCCAGCAGCTCGCCGCAGACGCCATGCTCACCGGGGACCCGGAAGTGATCCGATGGACCAAGGAGTTGGCACTAGAGGCCTCGAAGTGGGACCCGGAAGGCGGAAGCGCGATGAGCCGCGGCGACATCGGCGCGCACCACTTGCTCCGCGGGCTGAACTGGTGCTATGACGTTTGCCGCGACTCGATGACTCCCGACGAACGGGAACTCCTCAAGAAGACGATCGTTGCCCGCGCCAACCAGTTCCATCGCACGCTGAATCCGTTTCGCGGGGGCGAGGCGAACAACCACGCCTGGCTGAAAGCGCTGGGGTTGGCCGAATCGGGGATTGTGCTCTCGGGCGATCACGACGAGGCGGCCCAGTGGACCGAGTACGTGCGCCAGCTCTACGTGGGTCGATTCCTCTGCTGCCTGGGATACCAGGGCGAGAACAACGAGGGCATCGCCAAATGACTCCGCCAAGTACGACTGGCTGCTCCATGCGATCGCCCCAATCGAAACCGATTCGGAAACGGGCGCGTTTTCGCTTCGTTGCGAGCAAGCCGCGCTTCGGGGACGCTTCCTGGCGCCGGCGCAGCTGGATCTGGCCGTCAAGACCGGCTTCCCCGTCGAGCCCGTGAATCGTTACAGCACCGACCCGGTGCCGCCGGAGAACTACTTCCCCGAGTGGATCTTGGTTGCGACGCCGCAAGCGCCGGCCCGCGAAACGGAGTTCCTCGCGGCAATGCAGGTTCAACGTCTGGGCGCCGAGAGCGAGCCGGCAGCCGAAATCGAGCCGCTCGAAGCCGAGAATGCCCACGGCGTTTCTCTGGCGTGCGAAGGGCAAACCCATTTGATCTTGATCCGAAAGCGCGGGGCCGAGGGACCGCTTCGCTGCCAAGCCCTCGAGACCGACGGCTCGGCGGCAGCGATCGAGCTGGCCCCCGACGGCAACGTACTTCGAGCGTTTGCCGCAAGTGCCACGTTTCTGCGGTACAACGGGCGTGAGCTTTTCACAAGTGCACGGCCCGAGACTTGGGCAATGCCCGCGGAGTCGCCTGAAAGCCCAATCAAGGAACCGGATTAGTCCGCATTTCTCACCAAGCCGATACGCTCCAAGACAGGGTGCCACTGCTTCGCAGAAGCAGTGCACGTCGCAACTCTGGGGCACTGCTTGCCTTGCGGCAAGCAGTGGCACCCGGTGGTGAGAAAAGCCGGTTAGACCGAAGGGTTCCCTGGCCGTGATGCCCGCGGGAGCGGACCGGCCATGCCTTGGGGAAACGGGCATGGGGCCTTTTCGCAACA
>JBDRTC010000452.1:0-15865 GCA_043824335.1 Planctomycetota bacterium
CCCTGAACCCTGAACCCTGACCCCCCGCTGGGCTGGATGGATTCTTGCTTCTCGCCGGTTTCGTTTTGGCCGCACAGGCCCCGTCTTCGGGATAATCGGCACGATCGGCATATTTTGCTCAACAGGAGCCTCTCTCCTCCCCGATACGACTATGGAACTGGTGCGCCAGGTTTCCGACAAGACCCTGCGCAGGCTGGGCGATGAGACGCATCCCGAGAAGAAGAACGGGAGATTCAAGATGAATGGATCGGGAGTCGTACCTCGGACAATTCAAGGTCGCCACCGACACCGGACGCTGACTCCAGTTGTCCTGTCCCTGAGTCTGGCGGTCTGGATGCTCGGGACCCAGGCGTCCGTTGCCCAGGTGCCGTTCAGACCTCGAATCGCGGAGAACCCGGCTACGACGCTGCGAACGTTGGACGCCAACCAAGAGCGAGGGGAGGTAAGCGAGGAAATATGGATAATCTCTGACGAGCCATCCGAGACTGCAACAGAAGCTTCGGACTCAAGGACCTCCCAAATCAAGCTGACGCCTCAAACCGGAAAAACTCCCGGCTCCACCACCCCATCCAAAACAAGCACCCCCCCCATTTCGACGGATGCGGTTTTCAAGTTTCGGGCACCTGGCCTTCCGAAGCCTCCGGCCGACAGGAACCCTACGGACCAGACCCGCGTACCGGCGACTCCCGCTCAGGCGGCTCCCGAGACATCCAATAGCGCGTTGTTCCGGACGACCTCGACACCCGTGAAGCCTGCCGCGATGGTGTTTCTGCCTGAGCCGACGCCTGAGCCGACGCCGGAGCCGCACAATGTGGCGTCCAGCGCTCAGCTGGCCGCCCCGGCAGGAATGCGGGTGCCGTTGGGCCCAACCGGCGAGCCCGACATTCGCTCACGGCTGATGGCCGATCCGTCGCCGCGCGAGGCTCAGCCCGCGAGGACGACGCGTGGAATCAGGCTTCCGCGGGTGGTCCACAGTGAAACCCCGGCGGCGACAGGGCCGGCAAGAGCCCAGCGGGCTCAGCCCCCCGTCAGGGATGAGCGTCGACCGGCGATCCCCACCACACAATCGGTCAGCATGCCCCGCCCGGGCAGGAGCCCGCACGTCATTTTGCGGGTGAGAATTGCCGAGTTGAACCGGTCCGCCGCTCGAAGGTGGCCCATCATGGACTTAAGCTTCACGAAGCCCGAACTGTTGGAACCCCTTCTCAAAGCCGAGAGCGGCAACGGCGCAATCGTTCTGGAGAACCTGAATTTCGATCAGATCGAGTCGGAGCTTCAAGTCCTCGGACAGCGCGATTTGGTGAAGATACGAAGCCGGCCGACCTTGGCCACGGCGAGCGGGCGGCCCACAAGATTTGTGGCAGACGGCGGCTCGGGCATGCCTCTCAAGGGAAGTGGGAGCCCGACTTCGACGGCAACCGGGGACATGCCAACCGAAATCATCGTGCTTCCCGTAGTGACCGACGGAGATCGCATTCAGTTGGAGGTTGCCTATCGCGCGAGCGGCTCGGGCTCGGTCACTCTGCCCAAGAGCACAAAAGTCCAGATGCGCGCGGGCCAAACCGTGGTGATCGGCGGCTTGAAATCAGAGCCGAGCGAGAACAAACCCCAGCAGCAGGGGGCCTCCATCACGCGGCTCCTGGGAATCGGCAAGCCGAAACCCAAGGCGACCGAATTCGTCGTGCTCGTCACCCCCGAGTTGGTGCCCAACACGAAGGTGGCGAGACCCGCGCCCACGGTCCGCGAGAGCGACCTCGTGAGCAAGTCAAACCAACCCTCGCTGGGGCGCAAGAACCCGCTCGCAAGCCTGTGGGGTCTGCTCGCACCCGGGAAGGACACCGAGACTCAGCCGGACGACTGAGAATGCCGGTCACTTCCCGATCGGAATCAGCCTGACCGTGCGGAAATGGACCTCGCCGCCTTCAGACTGGAGGCCGATCCGGCCGGGCACTTCGTCACACCCGGTGGCCTCGTTCACGGTCTCGCCGTTGACGACCAAAGTGAGATCGCCGCCGTTGAAGGTGATTTCGTACTTATTCCACTCGCCGGGCGGCTTCTCGTTGCCCTTGATCTTGCCGACGCCGGCAAAGTCGCCCAGGTCTTTGTGGCCCTTGATGACTCGCGTCCGGCCCTCATCGCCTTTCACTTTGGCCCCGTAGAAGGCCCAGATGTCGCCGGCGTTGCCGCTATGGAGTTGGGCTTCCACGCACTTGGGCAGGAACGTGACCGCGTCGCCGTCGATGCGCAGGAGCACGCCGCTGTTGCCCGGCTCGGTGCCCGGGGCCCAACGCCATTCGACGATCAGCTTGTAGTTGGTGTACTTCTCTTTGGTGAAGAGATAGCCCAACGGCTCCCCTTTGCAGACGAGGACGCCGTCCTTAACGCTCCAGACGTCCTCCATTTTGACGTTCGAGTCCACGAGGAAGACATCCCATCCGGCGAGGCACGTGCAGTTGAACAGTTCGATGGGCTTCGCCTGCTCATCGGCCGCCGTGGCGGGACCGGCCAGGCAGGCCACAACCATGAGAGCAGACAACGTACTGACGATGCGACACATGATGCGTTCTCCTTAGATTGAAAAAGTGGGGTGAGGTCGGCCGGGCCGTTGGAACGGGCCCCGGCTGTCGGTTCCATGGCTTGTTCTATTGCTTCTTGACGGGCGCAAGCCGGACGTTCCGGAAGTGGATCTCATCTCCCTCGGCGGTGAGGCAAATCTTGCCCGGCACGACGTCGCAGCCGGTCGCCCGGTTGACCTCCTCGCCGTTGATCCGTAGCGTGACCACGTCGCCGTCGGCGACAATCTCGTAAAGGTTCCACTGGCCCGGCGGCTTCTCGGCATCTTTGGCCTTCTTCACGTTGGTGAGCTTGCCGAGCTCGGGATGCTCGACCGAGGAAGTCCGATCCTCCGGGCCGGAAAGCTCGTATCCGCAGAGGCCCCAAAAATCGCCGGCGGCGTTGGCGTTGAGCTGGGCCTCGAGGCTCTTGGGCCAAATCTTGTCGGGACCGGTGATCCGCACGAGCACGCCCCCTCGGCCCGGCTTCTTGTCGGCCGGCCGGCGCCACTCGAGCGTGAGCACGAAGTTGGTGAAGTCCTGCTCGGTGCGGAGGTAGCCCTGGGGGCTCCCTTTCGAGATCACCGTGCCGTCGCGGATGAGCCAGACATCGTCGGCCTTCACGTCGGCGTCCTCGTGAAAGGCCTTCCAAGTGACAGTCGGGCTGGCCCCCGGGGCGGGCTTGAACAGGTCGATCTCGGCGACAAGCGGGGCGTCGGCGCCGACGGTCGCGAGCGGCACAACCGAAAGGGCCGAAATCAGGATGATGCGAAGGGTGCGGCTCATGGTGGGCCTCATCGGGTTTGGGAGGGGGACAGTCCCATTTTCCCTGCGGGAAAATCGGGACAGTCCCCGAGTTATTCCAGGACGGAGCGTGCCTTAAAACGGGCTTGGGGTACGTTCCTAATGTAGATTGCCCGCGCGGCCAGTGCAACATGCTATTGGTCGGTTACAATACCCGCCATGAGGGAACCCGGTTTCGAGATCCTGTACGAATCGCCCGCCTGCCTGGTCGTCTCGAAGCCCCCCGGATTGCTCACCCAGGCACCCCCGGGGATCGACAGCCTGGAGGTGCGGATCAAGGCATTCCTCCGGCATCGCGACGGCGCGCCGGGCGACGTCTACCTGGGCGTGCCGCACCGGATCGATCGGCCCGCGTCCGGCGCGATGGTTTTGGGCAAGAGCCGCCGGGCGACGCGGGAATTGGCCGAGCAGTTCGAGCACCGCACGGTCGGGAAAATCTACTGGGCGTGCGTCGAGGGGCCAGTGGCCCCGGCGGCCGGAACCTGGCGGGATTTTCTCCGCAAAGTGCCCGGCCAGGCCCGGGCCGAAGTGGTCACGACCGACCATCCCCACGCGCAGCTCGCCCTGCTCGACTATCGCTCTCTCGAAACCGCGCCCTGGGGCCGTTGGCTGGAAATCAAGCTCAAGACGGGCCGGACTCACCAGATTCGCGTCCAGGCGGCTTCCCGCGGGCACCCGGTGCTGGGCGACTCGCAGTACGGCTCCACGTTCCCGTTCGGTCCCCGGCATGAGGACGAGCGTCTTAGGGCGATCGCCTTACACGCCCGACGCCTGAGCTTTCGGCATCCCAAAACGCGAGAACCCGTTTCGGTAACGGCCTCGTTACCGGCGGCCTGGTCGGCGCTGGAGCTTGAGCTGGAAAGCAATAATCCATGAGCCCCGCCAGCCGCTTGCGGTTTCGCACGCCATACGATACATTACTGCACTACTGTGCGAAGCCGCAAGCGGCACGTGTGGGAAGTTAATGTGATCCGGACGCAATCCCATGCCCCGTCCCATCGTCATCGCCTATCACCTGATCTGGACCGGTTACGGCTGGTGGCTCCCCAACGACCCACGGGGGAGCATGTCGCGGACGATTGCCAGCGACGTGATTGCTGAGCTGGGGGCACTACACTACGGGCGGCGCCAGGTTCAGCCGATGTCGCTCACGATGCGAGCGTTTCACCAGCGAGCGAAGGAAGTTCTCCAGTTTCCGCTGTTGGAATTCAGCCTTCGAGAAATTGATTCGATCGCCGAATCGTTCTTGGAGTCAATGCACGCGCATCGCTATACGTGCTACGCCGGCGCGATTATGCCCGACCACGTGCACGTGCTGATCCGCAAGCACAAGCACCAAGCGGAAGAGATGATCGAGAACCTCCAGGAAGAAAGCCGCTTGCGGCTTCGCGCGTCGGGACAACGTGATTCCAATCATCCCGTGTGGGGCGGCGACGGCTGGAAAGTGTTCCTCGATCACCCCGACTCCGTTCGTCGAACGATCCGTTACATCGAGAAGAACCCCGCCCAACGAAATCTGCCGGCTCAGTGTTGGGGGTTCGTCAGGGAATATGACGGGTGGCCGCTGCATCCGGGGCACAGCCCAAACTCGCCGTATGCCCGGCGATTGCGGGAGTACGAGGATCGATCACGCTAAGCCGCAAGCGGGTCCCTGTGGTGAGTGCATCGGTTCACGCCGAAAACAGCCGCTTGCGGCTTAGCACGAGAACCTATCCAGTTCGGGTTCCTCCACGCGGATGTAATCCTCGCAGCGCATGCTCACGGAGATCGAATGATCTCCGGCGTTGAAGTTGATGGTTTCGTTTTCACGCAGGCGCTCGTCGCACAGCGTCGGCAGACCGAACAGGCTGCCGAAGGGCGGGATGGAGCCCGGCTCGAGGCCGGTCAACTGCTCGACCTCCTCGCGCCCGGCGAATCGGAGCTTGCGCCAGCGGCACGCCCGGCGGACCTCCTTGCTGGCCAGCTTGCGGTCCGCGGGCAGAACGAACATCACGAACCGCTCGTCGGCCTTGCAGATCAGGGCCTTCGCGCCGCTGGCCAACGGCGTGCCGCGAACCTCGGCCGCCTCTTCGCTGGTATGGACCGGCTCGTGTCGCAGAACGTCGAAGGCAACGCCGTGTCGCGCCAGCAAACTCTCGATCCGCTCGAAAACCGAACCCGACATAACGATCCTCATCTCCAGTGGGGCGCCAACAATTGGACGGCTCTGAAGCGCCCCAGCAGCACTGTACGTCCCCGAAAGCGACAGTGCAAGCAGACCGGAACGCCGCGGTAGCCGCACGACGCCGACGGCCTCGCGAGCCCCGCATTCTTGCCGGACACCTTCCAAATTCCCGCAAAACCGATAGGATTTTCGTATGGCCGCGTGGCGCCGTAGTTTTCGACGCCTTTTCCCGACCGGACCCTCAACCCTCCAAGCTGGGAGAATTCTTCGCATGACCCCCGACCGGCCCAAGACCGATCCCTTCGACGCTCGCCAAAGCTTCAACACCGGCTCAGGCCGAGCGGGCATCTATCGCCTCGCGAAGCTCGAAGAGGCCGGGCTGACGACGATCTCGACGCTTCCCTTCTCCATCCGCGTGTTGCTGGAGAGCGTGCTGCGGAACTGCGACGGACGCCTGATCACCGAGCGGGACATCGAGAATCTGGCTTCCTGGAACGCCTCGTCGGCGGCCGCGAGTGAGGTCCCTTTCAAGCCGGCCCGGGTGGTGCTGCAAGACTTCACCGGCGTGCCGGCCGTGGTCGACCTGGCCGCCATGCGAGCCGCAATCGACCGGCTCGGAGACGACCCCGGCCGGATCAATCCGCTGATCCCCGTCGATCTGGTGATCGATCATTCGGTCCAGGTCGATCGTTTTGGGAGTCCCGACGCGCTCTCCGGAAATGCCGAGCTGGAGATGGTTCGAAATCGCGAGCGGTACGAGTTCCTTCGCTGGGGGCAAAAGGCATTCTCGAACTTCCGCGTGGTGCCGCCGGCCACGGGTATTGTCCACCAGGTGAACCTCGAATATCTGGCCAAGGGCGTGTTTATCCGCGAGGACACGGCAGGGCTCGTCGCACTGCCCGACACGCTCGTGGGCACCGACAGCCACACCACGATGATCAACGGGCTGGGCGTGCTTGGCTGGGGCGTCGGCGGCATCGAGGCCGAGGCCGTGATGCTCGGCCAGCCTCTCTACTTTCTGACGCCCGAGGTGGTCGGCTTCCAGATGACCGGCCAACTCCCGTCCGGGGCCACGGCCACCGACCTGGTCCTCACGGTGACCCAAATGCTCCGAAAGGAAGGCGTGGTGGGGAAGTTCGTCGAGTTTTTCGGTCCCGGAGTGTCGAGCATGAAGTTGGCCGATCGGGCGACCATCGCCAACATGGCGCCCGAGTACGGAGCCACGGTTGGCTTTTTTCCGGTGGACGATCGGTCGCTCGATTACCTTCGCCAGACCGGGCGGACCGACGAGGAAGTCGAACTGGTCGAGCGTTACACCAAGGAGCAGCAACTCTACCGCACCGACGACGGTCCTGTGCCAAGCTACACCAAGGTGCTTTCGCTCGACTTGGGCTCCGTCGAGCCGAGTCTGGCCGGGCCCAAGCGGCCGCAGGATCGAGTGCCGCTGGCGGCGTTGAAGGAGTCGTTCCGCGCCGCGCTTCGGGCGCCGGTCGCCGAGCGCGGCTTCGCGCTGGCCGAAGAGGACCTCGGACGCACGGCCGAGGTCGTCCGGAGCGGAAGTGTTTCGAGGATCGGCCACGGCGCCGTGGTCATCGCCGCGATCACCAGTTGCACGAACACGAGCAATCCAAGCGTGATGCTCTCGGCCGGACTCCTAGCCCGCAACGCCGTCGAGAAAGGGCTCACGGTGAAGCCGCACGTGAAAACAAGCCTCGCCCCCGGCTCCCGCGTGGTGACCGACTATCTGGAGCGGCTCGGGCTGGACAAGGCGCTCGATGCCCTGGGCTTTCACACGGTGGGTTACGGCTGCACGACCTGCATCGGCAACAGCGGCCCGCTGCCGGAGCCCGTGGCCCAAGCGGTCACCGGCGGCAATCTCGTGGCGGCCGCCGTGCTCAGCGGCAACCGCAACTTTGAGGGCCGGATCAACCCGCTGGTGAAGGCGAACTACCTGGCCAGCCCACCGCTGGTCGTGGCCTACGCACTGGTCGGCACCATCGACGTTGACCTCGAGCGCGAGCCGATCGGCGAGGGGGCCGACGGGTCGCCCGTGTACCTGAAAGACATTTGGCCGAGCCGGGAGGAGATCGACGCCGCGGTCGCCGAGGCCGTCGAACCGGAGATGTTCCGCCGGCGCTACGGCAACGTATTCGAGGGAAACGAGAGGTGGAACGAGATTCCCGTCACCGCGGACGAACTCTACTCGTGGGACCCGGAGAGCACGTATATCCAGGAGCCGCCGTTCCTGGTCGATCTGCCGGCCGAGCCGGGCCCGATCGAGCCGATCCGCGGCGCCCGCGTGCTGGCGGCGCTGGGCGATTCGGTTACGACCGACCACATCTCCCCGGCCGGCGCGATCGCCTCCGACAGCCCCGCCGGAAGATACCTCCAGGATCACGGCGTCGCGCCGGTCGATTTCAACAGCTATGGCTCGCGCCGGGGGAACGACCGCGTGATGACCCGGGGGACCTTTGCCAACATCCGCATCCGCAACCTGCTGGCTCCCGGCACCGAAGGCGGCGTGACCCGCCATCTCCCCAACGGCCAACAGATGACCATCTATGAAGCCGCCGTGCGGTACCAGGAAGAGGGGACCCCGCTCATCGTCCTGGCCGGCACGGAGTACGGCACCGGCAGCAGCCGCGACTGGGCCGCCAAAGGGACCCAGCAGTTGGGCGTCCGCGCGGTGATTGCCGCGAGCTTCGAACGGATCCACCGCAGCAACCTGGTGGGCATGGGCGTGCTCCCGCTGGAACTGGCTCAAGGCACGAGCTGGCAATCGCTCGGGCTAACCGGGGAGGAGACTTTCGACGTCCCGGCCGACGACACCCTGGTTCCCGGCGCGAAGCTAACGGTTCGCGCGACGGCCGACGACGGCGAGGTTCGCGAATTCCCCGTGAAGGTCCGCATCGACACGCCCGTCGAGCTCGAGTACTACCGCAACGGCGGCATCCTGCAAACGGTCTTGCGGAACCTGCTGAAGGCGAAGTGACCCGCTGGGGCGTCCCTTGCGTTTTGGTAACCCGAGCTTTTCAGACGCGGCCAGGGTGGCATGCCCTCGCGAAGCGTGAGCATGTGCCCGCCAGACATGGCGACGCAAGCGACGCCATGCCACCCGGCCGTTGATTCGACTCGACCTGTCCGCCAGGCCGTCAAGGCCGGTGGGCGACCTCTTGGCCGACCATCACGAGGTCGCGGTGGTAGAAGTGGATCGCCTCGGTGGGGGTCAGATTGAAGATCGCCCGGCCCTCGGTCTCCCAATGCTTCCCGTTGAAGCGAAAGACGGCGGTGGCCGCCCGGAGATTTCCCACGGCATCAGGGGAGCCGAAGGATCGCTGGCCGAGGTCTTCCATCTCGATGCTCACCGCGACAAACGCGGAAAGCTCGCCACTGGACCGATTTCGGGCGTAGGCGACGTCGTCGTCAAACTGGCAGTCGGTCCAACGCGGCGCGTCGGGCTTGGGCCCCACGGTGCCGAGCTGGACGAACTTCGCCTCCAATCGCTCCCGCTGCCGATGAAAGTCGCGACAGACGACCGCAAACCGAGCCTCGCGCCGCGCTGCACGGAACGGACGCCACACAAGTGCGGCTCCCACCAGAAGAGAAATGACGACGGCCGAAAGGGCCACCCAGATCGCAGGCATCGTGAGCCCCCCAACAAGCTGGCGAAACGCCCTGGAAATATGATATCCCAACCCGTATTCTAAGGCAACGGCCGGGGGGAGTGCAAGCGGGCGTCCAAGCAAAACGGCAAAACGGAGGGGATCCTTGCCCCATGGCAATTCTCGGGGCTCACATGTCGATCGCGGGCGGTTACCACAAGGCGGTCGAGCAGGCCGCCCGGTGCGGCTGCCAATGTGTTCAGTTGTTCACAAAGAACAACAACCAGTGGCGAGCCCAAGAGATAACCCCGGAGCAAGCCGAGCGGTTTCGTAAGGCGTTGTCGGACTTGGGCATGGCGCACTGCGCGGCTCACGACTCCTACCTGATTAACCTGGCCAGCCCCGACAAGACGATCTGGAAAAAATCGGTCGACGCCTTTATCGTCGAGCTTCTCCGAGCGGACACCTTGGGGATCCCTCTTTTGGTGGCCCATCCGGGGGCCTATACGACCAGCAGCGAGGCCCTCGGGCTCGGTCGGGTGGTCCGAGCGCTGGACGAAATCCACCGGCAAACCCGGGGCGTCAAAGCCAAATGCCTCCTGGAAACCACGGCCGGGCAGGGAACCTCTCTCGGGTGGCGGTTCGAGCATCTGGCCGCCATGCTCGACCGCGTGAAGGACCCCGACCGCCTCGGAGTCTGCTTCGACACCTGCCATGTGTTCGCCGCCGGCTACCCGATGGGAACGGAGGAGGAGTACAAGGCCACGATGCGGGCTCTGAACGCCACGATTGGCGTGCCCCAAATCAAGGCGTTTCATTTGAACGACAGTCGCCGCCCGCTCGGCTCCCACGTCGACCGCCACGCCCACATCGGGCGGGGCGAGATGGGCCTCGAACCGTTTCGACACCTGTTGGCCGACCGTCGATTCCGCCGGAAGCCGATGTACCTGGAGACTCCCAAGGGAGAGGAAAACGGCGTTGATTTGGACGTGATCAACCTGCGGGTCCTCCGTTCATTGGCGAAGAAAGCGGACTGAGGCCCGCCCGGTTGAATCAATGGCCACCCCTCCCTCTCCCGCTGGAAGAGGGTGGTTGACCCCGCCGTCATGCGCCGCTAGATTTACAGAGGGGATGCGGTCCGGGGTCGATTTGCGTTTGGCCGTGGCCGGAGGTGACCGAGCAAGTCTCGTCGGTGCGAAGAGCCGGTCGGATGGGTTTGACCTATTTCAAACGTTACCGGATGGAAATCGACCTGGTGGGCCGCGATTTCTCGCTGCCGGCCCCGCCGCGGGGTTATCGCTTCCTGCCCTGGGACGATTCACTCGTGGACACGCACGCCGAGGCAAAGTACCTCAGCTTCCGGGAGGAGATCGACGCCAATGTTTTCCCCTGTTTTGGGGACTTGCCGGGCTGCCAGCGTTTGATGCGAGATATCGCTCGAAAGGAGGGGTTCTTGCCGCAGGCCACTTGGCTGGCGGTTTACGCCGAACGCGGCAGCAGAAGGCGGGAACTTTGCGGAACGGTCCAAGGGATTCGCGATCCCCAAGGTCTGGGCTCGGTGCAGAACTTGGGCATTACGCCACCCCATCGCAATCGCCGGGTGGGAACGAGTCTTCTGTTCCGGGCGCTTGCGGGCTTTGTCCGCATGGGCCTCTCGCGGGTCCACTTGGAGGTCACCGCGGAAAACGAGGGGGCCATCCGGCTCTATCGCCGGCTCGGTTTTGCCACCGTCAAGACCGTGTTCAAGGCGGCCGAGGTGGTGTATTCCTGAAGGCGGGTGGCAGTCGAACTGCCCCCGCAACGGACGCGAAGCAAACGCGACAAGCCGTCGCTGCTTCTACAAGTGGACGGAACCGGCTTCTCTTGCGGCGGCCGGTTTTGGCCGAGGAGACCATGTGGCCGACCCGATTTGCTCCCATGTTTTTCCCAACGGTCTGGTGTTGATTGCCGAGCCCATGGCGTGGCTCGAATCGGCGGCTTTCGCGTTGATCGTGCCCTCCGGCTGCGTACGCGATCCTCTCGATCGGTGCGGCCTGAGCAGTTTCGCTTGCGAGATGTCGCTGCGGGGGGCGGGCGATCGCGACAGCCGCCGCTTCATCCAGGACCTGGACAACCTGGGCGTCGAGCGGAGCGAGTCGGTTTCCGACTCCTACACCGGGTATTCCGGGGCGACCCTGGCCGCCAACCTGCCTACCGCGCTGGCCATTTTCGCCGACGTGGTCCGACGTCCCCACCTGCCAGCCGATCAATTGGAGGCGGGGCGCCAGGTGATGTTGCAGGAATTGAGGGCCGTGGAAGACGAGCCGTCGCAGAAGGTGATGATTGAGCTCAGACGCCGCCACTATCCTTCCCCCTGGGGCCGGCCCGGCTACGGCGAGCTCGAGGCGATCGAAACGATCACGATCGATGAGGTCCGCCGTCAGGTTGCCCGGCATTATCGGCCCAACGGCGCGATCCTCGCCGTGGCCGGGCGTTTCGAGTGGCCGCGGTTGATGGACGTCGTCGCGGAACTGTTGGGCGATTGGGAGCCGGGTGAGGAGCCTCCGATCCGGGAGACTGCCCGGACCGGAAACCACGAACACCTGCCCTACGACGCCCACCAGACGCAAATCGGCATCTCGTACCCCAGCATCCCGTATCGTCATCCCGACTATTTCCAGGCGTGGAGCGCCGTCGGCGTGCTCAGCGGCGGCATGAGTGCCCGGTTGTTCACCGAGGTCCGCGAGCGGCGGGGGCTGTGCTACAACGTTTACGCCACGTATCATACGTTGCTCGATCGGGGCGGTGTGTTCTGCTACGCCGGAACCAGCGCGGATCGGGCGCAAGAGACCCTGGACGTGGTGCTCGCCGAGCTGACCCGGTTGGCCCGCGGCGTCGAGACGCACGAGCTGGATCGGCTGAAGGCCCGCATCAAGAGCGCCCTCATCATGCAGCAGGAGTCGAGTTCCTCCCGGAGCTCGGCGATCGCCCGCGACTGGTACCACCTCGGCTGCGTCCGGACGTTGGACGAGATCGGCCGCCTGGTCGACGGCCTGACGTGCGAAAGTGTCAATGCCTACCTGGCCGAGCATCCCCCCGGTGATTTCACCGTCGTCACGCTCGGCCCCCGCAAGTTGGAGGTGCCGTTTGCAGTTTCGTGAGCACCGCTTGGAGAACGGCCTGGAGATCGTTGCCGAGTGCAACGACAAGGCCTATTCGGCCGCCCTCGGCTTTTTTGTCCAGACCGGCGCCCGCGACGAGACCGACGAGATCGCCGGCGTCAGCCATTTTCTCGAGCACATGGCCTTCAAAGGCACGCCCACCCGCACGGCCGACGACGTGAACCGCGAGTTCGACGAGATGGGCGCGCATTACAACGCCGGCACGGGCGAGGAGGGGACCGTCTACTATGCGGCCGTGCTGCCGGAGCACGTCGACCCCGCGGTGGAACTGCTGGCCGACATCCTGCGACCCTCGCTCAGGCAAGAGGACTTCGACACCGAGAAGCAGGTGATTCTCGAAGAAATCGGCATGCACGAAGACCAGCCGCCGTTCGGGGCGGAGGAGAAGTGCCGCGCGGCCCACTACGGCTCCCATCCGCTGGCGCGCTGCGTCTACGGCACGGTCGAGAGCATTACGGCGCTCGACGTCGACGCCATGCGGGATTACCTCCGGCGCCGTTACGGCCCGGGCAACATCGTCCTGGTGGCGACCGGCCGGGTCGATTTCCAGTCGCTGGTGTCGACCGCCGAGCGATGTTGCGGCGAGTGGGAGCCGTTCGAGGCGGGACGCGTGCGCCAGCCGGTCGCCGCCAGCGAAGGCTTCCTGGTCCTTCAGAAGGAGACGGCCGCGCAGCAGTATGCCCTTGAAATGGCCGACGCGCCCGACGCCACCGACGAAGACCGCTACGCGGCCGGTCTCTTGGCCACGGTGCTGGGCGACGACACCGGCAGCCGGCTCTTTTGGGAGCTGGTCGACCCCGGCCTGGTCGAGCACGCCGGCCTGGGCCACTGGGAGTACGAAGACGCGGGCCTGTACCTGACCTACTTGAGCTGCGCCCCGGAGTTGGCCGCGGACAACCTCAAGCGCATCTTGGAGATCTACCGCCAAGCGGAAAGCGAGGGAATCACGGAGGACGAGCTTTCGCAGGCGAAGAGCAAGTTGGGGGCCCGGATCGTCCTCTCCGGCGAGCGCCCCCGGCACCGTCTCTCGGCCGTCAGCATCGAATGGGTTCAGCGTCGCCAATACCGTTCGGTCCGCGACGTTTTGGACGCGGTGGCCGGCGTCACTCGGGACGACGTTGCGCGCGTGCTCGTCCGATACCCCCTCACGCGAAGCACCACGGTGGCCATCGGCCCCCTGGCGGAGTTGGAAGCACCGGACTGATTGGGGCGGAAGCGTCACAAACTGGGCGCCGCTCGACTACTGCTTGGCCGCCAGGCCTCGTTGACAACCCGCAACGGTTGTGCAAAATGCAGAAGTCCAGAGACAACCTGTGCGGGAGCAACCATGAATTCAAAGATCAAGGTCGCCGTCATCGGGCCCGGCAACATCGGCACCGACCTGATGTATAAAATCCGTCGCAGCCGTTACATGGACCTGGTGCTGATGAGCGGGATCAAGCCCGATTCCGAAGGGCTTGCCCTGGCCGACAAGCTGGGCATCCCGACGTCGCTTTCGGGCATCGACGCCGTTCTCGAAAACGACGAGCTGCGAATCGTCTTCGATTCGACCGGCGCCCGGCCGCACCTGAAGCACGCGCCGATGTTGAAGGAGGCCGGCAAGATCGCCATCGATCTGACCCCCGCGGCGGTCGGGCCTTATGTGGTGCCGCACGTGAACCTCCATGAGCATCTCGACGAGCCGAACGTGAACATGGTTACCTGCGGGGGCCAGGCCACCACGCCGATCGTCGCCGCGATCAGCCGCGCCTGCCACGTTCGTTACGCCGAGATCGTGGCCACGATCTCCAGCAAAAGCGCCGGCCCCGGCACGCGGCAGAACATCGATGAGTTCACCCGAACCACCGCCCGGGGGCTGGAAGTGCTCGGCGGGGCCGACAAGGGCAAGGCCATCATCATCCTCAACCCGGCCGAGCCGCCGATCATGATGCGGGACACGATCTTCGCCCTGGTCGACGACCCCGACGAGGAGGCCATTCGGGCCTCCGTCCGACAGATGGTCCAGGACGTGCAGCAGTACGTGCCCGGCTACAAGCTCAAGGTCGAGCCGTTCGTCGACGGCGACAAGGTGACCACCATGATCGAGGTCGAAGGGGCCGGCGACTATCTGCCCAAGTATTCCGGCAACCTCGACATCATGACGGCCGCGGCTTGCGCCGTCGGAGAGGTCTTTGCGGAGAAGCTGCTCAAAGAGCAATAGGGAACGGGGCGTCATTACGTGAGAATGGTCGGTCAGAAGAGGGTTCAGGGTTCGGGGTTCAGGACTTCGAGTTCGTACGTCTGTCGGAAACGTTTTGGAGCGAAATCCTGAACCCTGAACCCTGACCACTGAACCCTACGTTGAAGCTGGTGCGTTTCACGCACCCTACATCTCCTTCGAGAACCATCCAATGGAAAATAAGAAGGTCGCCATACTCGATACCACGCTGCGGGACGGCCAGCACGCGATGGCCCACCAGTTCACGCCCCAGCAGGCCGCCGACGTCGCCCGGGCGCTCGACGAGGCGGGCGTGGGCACCATCGAGGTGAGCCACGGCGACGGGCTGGCCGGGTCTTCGATCCAGTACGGCTTTGCGGCGGCCGATGACATCGAGTTGATCGCGGCCGTCTCGAAGGTTATCACGCCGGGTAAGCTTGGCGTGCTGCTCTTGCCGGGCGTGGGCACGCAAGAGGACCTCCAGATGGCCAGGGAGCACGGGGCCGGGGCAGCCCGGGTGGCCACCCATTGCACCGAGGCCGACATCGCTGAGCAGCACATCGAGCTGGCCGGTAAGCTGGGCATGCGACCCATCGGCGTTTTGATGATGACGCACATGGTCGACCCGCCGAAGCTGGTCGAGCAGGCCAAGATCATGGAATCGTCCGGGGCCGAGCTGGTCTACATGATGGATTCGGCCGGCGCGATGCTCCCGGCGGACGTCGTCGCCCGGGTCGACGCCTTGAAGTCGGCTCTCAAAATTCAGGTCGGCTTCCACGCCCACAACAACCTCTCGCTGGCCGTCGCCAACACCCTGGCCGCCATCGAGGCCGGGGCCGACTCGGTCGACGGCTGCCTGCGGGGCCTGGGCGCCGGCTCCGGAAACGCCCAGTTGGAAGTCCTCATCGGCGTGCTCGAGAAAGCGGGAATCGAGACGGGCGTCGATTTCTACAAGGTGATGGACGCCGCGGAGCGGGTGGTCGAGCCCCTCATGCACCGGCCCCAGGTGATTAACAACGACGGCCTCATGCTGGGGTATTCCGGCGTCTATTCGAGCTTCCTCCTGCACGCCCGGCGCGCCGCGGCCCGGTTCGACGTCGACATCCGCGACGTGCTCATCGAGCTGGGCAAGCGAAAAACGGTGGGCGGACAGGAAGACATGATCATCGACGTGGCCATCGAAATGGCCAAAGCCGCGGGCGGGTAGTACCTGGTGGCAGATGAACTCGTTCGTTGGGTGGCGCCTCCGTTGGTTCGGCAGTTGTACTGCCGAACCAACACGAGAGCCGTTTGTAGTGACCGAATTCATGCGGTCTCCGGTCGACTGTGTCACTCCTGACCCGATGAATCGGGTTACTACTTCGACTGTCTGACTTTGCGTTGGC
>JBDRTC010000453.1:0-2444 GCA_043824335.1 Planctomycetota bacterium
AGACCGCACAGGAGCACCTTCCGGGCGAGTTCTGCGCCGATCTCACGAGCGGTGCGTTCAGCCCAGGCGTGAGACTCAATCAGGCCACGCCCCAGGGCGACCCCGTTTGGCGGATGCTAATTGCGGAGCCTGACGGCGATCCCGATGCCGACCCCTTGACCTTTGAGGCGACACAACGCAACGACCCGGACGAGCCCACCAGCGACCCAAGGTTCCAGCCCACTATCGAGCGGAGCGTTTACTTCATTCCGCCGAGCGGGCCATATGACGACGGGGCGTTGGTGCTGCGGTACTATTCGAGCAGCCCGAACTTGACCCCGGTGATGCCAGGCCGCTATGCCGTGATCGGCCCGGCCGATGCCGCGGGAGCCGCGTCGGGCACCACGTACCTGGGCTTTCGCTTGGACGACCCGGAACGGGACGGCAGCCCGGCGCCCCGGCGAATCGAGCTCACGCCCAATGCGGTTCCGCCCGCGCTGCAGGTGGCCGTGTACGCCAACGACGTCACCCAGCCCGACGTGCAAAGCATTCCGGTCGCCGCGCAGCCGGCCGTGGCGGTCGTGATAGACCGCACCGTGGCCGGCCCTCAGTTAAACCGAACCGAGCCGCGCTTTAGTGTTTCGGAGCCCACTAACGGCTATCCCGTGTACAACGACACGGTCAACAACCAGTTCAACCCTCCGCGCGACATACCGCTGGATGACCCGGCCAGCCCGGACTCGGGCGTCACGGAGCTCTGGGATCACCGATATCCCGGCAATAGGGAGTCAAAGGGAATTATGTACGAAGGGACCAGCCGAAGGTTCCGCGTGATCTATCTCCAACGGCTCGCCAACCCGCTGGCGCCCTGGAACGTGCGATACAATCCCTACCGGACCGTCGACTCGATGCAGGTCGACCTGACCGCGTTCAACGGGATGGTCGTGGCCGACGATCCCATCCTGGACATGACGATAGCCTCCAGCGAGTTCTATACCTTCCAACGTGGCTACAATTCCACGCAGCAGGCAGCACAACAACGACAGAACATCTGGGCGGATGAGTTGGAGACGGACGCGGACACGATCCCGCTTCCTACGCGAGGCGTCCACGCGATCGTCCCTCCCACGCTCCCTTCCAGGCCCGCGCACTTTTTCAGTGAGACTTTCGCCCACACGCTGGGCCGGCTGAACGCCTGGTTCGGCGATCCGCGGAGCGGCGTCTATCTCGGCGACCCGGACGACAATCCGGCCAATCCGAACGACGGTCCGTTCCCGTGGCTGACGTGGCTGAATCGGCCGTTCGTGAACCGGATGGAGCTGATGCTGGTGCCCGACAAGCGGTCGTCGCAGCTCTTGAGGAATTTCACGATCGGCCAGGAGGCGAACGACCCGTACGCCCCCGCCGCAGTAGATCCGCCGGGGCCGACGGGCGACCTCTCGTTCCAGCACCTGCGTCCCTTCTTCGGCACGTTCGGCCAGGGCGGGGGTGCGCCGAATCCGCCCTCGCGGCTTTACCGGGTGTTGGACTTCGTTCACGTTCCCTCGCGGTTCGTGGGCACCGAGGTCCAGGCCAACCCGGGAATATTCGCCAATTGGGGCCTGAATCCGGCGACTCCGCTGGTGCCGCCTCCTTTCAGCTTCCCCTTCCGGCCGCCGTTCAACGGGATCTCCCGCTATCGTGAGCCGGGGCGGGTGAATATCAACACGATCTTCAGCCGGGACGTGTGGAACGGGCTCCTAAACTACTTCCCGACGATGACCGGCGCGAGTCTGGGCGCTGTCCCCACCGACTACTGGGACGAGATGGTTGATGCCCGGCAAGGGTACTTTGGCCCAAATCTGGAGCCGCGATTGCCCACGCAGTTTGCCATTCCGTTCCGCTCGTTCGCCGGTTCGAACCTGGTGCCGCTCCCACTGCTCGAACAAATCCACGGGATGGGTGAAGGGATCCACGCCACCTTGCTGCGGTGGGATCCCGGCGGTCAGCCCCTGTTCCGGCACGAGTCGACCGACCCGGCTGAGCAGACGGCCCGGAACCCCTACTTCCGCTATCAGCTTCTCGAGCGGCTGGGCGGCCTGACCACGACGCGGTCGAACGTCTACGCCGTTTGGATCACGGTGGGGTACTTCGAAGTGGAACAAGCTCCCCCGATGCCGGCGAACTGGACGCTGGCCCAGTACCAGGCTGTCTACCCCGACGGGTATCAGTTGGGGCAGGAGTTGGGGAGCGACACGGGCGAGATCAAGCGGCATCGGGCTTTTTATCTCTTCGATCGCTCGATTCCCGTGGGGTTCGAGCGGGGAAGAGACATCAACGTGAATAAGGCCATCCTGCTCGAACGGTTTATCGAATAGCGCCCGCGGGCAAAGAAGAAATGAAGCGTTCAGAGCGTTGGGTGGGTCGAGCGAAGTGAGGCCCACGAGTTAGTTCGTCAGAAGCCCTGGACGTGCTCCAGAGGAGAG
>JBDRTC010000454.1:0-7550 GCA_043824335.1 Planctomycetota bacterium
CTAGTGGTGGAAGATCGAGTTCGACCGCGGCCACCTCTACACGAACAGGAGGATGTACGATGCGCGCATTCGGAGTCTCATTGTGGGTTTGGGGCTTGCTCATCCTCATGCTACTGCTCAACATCGCGTGACGCTAGCCGCGGCGCCGCGACCGTTCGCGGAAGAGCAAAGCAGCCAAATTCTCCGGCCGGGTCAGGAGACCCGCGCCGACCGCCGGTGCGTTTCACGCACCCTGCGAAAACCCTCTCGCCCAACTATTCCTCCCCCGGCATCACCATCCGTGGGCGCTCGACCCGCTTGGGTAAATCAACCCACTCGGCCGGGCCGACCAGGCCGATCTGGCTGGTGTCGATCGGCTTGAAGCCGAGGGCGAGGGCCGGCGAGTCGGGGGCGAGGCTGAAGTCGAGGTTCGCCGGGTCGGTGAATTTCGGGTCGGCAACGACGGAACGGGCGTCAAAACCCTTCTCCTGCCATTGGGCCAGCGTGATGCCGCCGGGAAACGTGGGCGCTTGGCCCGAGGCGTCCCAGTAGCAGTTCGACTCCAACTTGTAGTTGCCGTTCGACCAGTTGCCGCCGAGCATTGGAACCCCGTTGGAATAGATGATGTTCCGCTCCACGGTGAACGAGCTGTGCTCTTCCTCCCGGGAGCGGCGGATCTGGCCGAAGGTGGCCGAGAGGGCCAGGACGTTGTTCCGCACGATGTTCTCCCGCCCGTAGTGCTGGTGGAAGGCGCCGTCCTTGACACGGTAGACGACGTTGTTCTCCATCAGGATCCCGGTGCTCCCTTCATCGGTGTAAAGTCCCCAACCGCCGTAGGCGTAGGAGAGAACGTCGTGAATGCGGTTGTAGCGGAGCTGCGTGCCGGGCGCGAGCCCCAGGCAGTAGATCCCGCCCATGTCGCTGAGCTGGCCCCAGCCGAGGTGGTGGATGTGGTTGTGCTCGATTTGGTTGTGATGGGCGGTCGACGCGGCGTATCCCCAGCTCCAGCCGACCGAGACGCCCGTGTAGAGGAAGTCGCAGATGTCGTTGTGGTGGACCCTGTTGTGGGAGCTTCGGCCGATCCAGACGCCGATGCCCGCGTGATAGACGTTGCCGCCGTTGTGGATGAACGAGTTGTGGACCTCGTTTTTTTCGGTTTGCAGCTCCGGCTCTTCGGGGAGCGAGGTTTCGCCGAGCCGCACGCCGCCCGCGCCCAGGTCGTGAATGTGGCACTGATCCACCCGGTTCTCCTTCGAGCCGAACTGAAGCCAGAGGGCGTATCCGCCGGTGTGGGCGATCTCGCAGTTGTGGAAGAGGCAATGCCGGGCGCCCCGGGCGTGGACGGCCGCCGTGGCGAGCCCGGCCGCGGCCTGGCCGTCGACCGTTTCCGCCTCGGGCATGGTCCAGGCGGTGTGCTGGAAGGAGAGCCCCTCGAAGCGAACGTGCTGGACCAGCTTCCCCGCCGCGGGGTCGCCTTCCAGTCGCAATAGCTCCTCGGCGACCGGCGCGACGACCTCGGCCGCGGCCATGTCCTCTCCGGGCCGCGGATAGTAGGTGAGCACCCCGGTGTTGCGATCGAGGTACCACTCGCCCGGCGCGTCGAGCCCCTCGCGGACGAACTCGACGTAGTACCGCTGGTTCTTCTCCCAGTAGCCCATGGGCCAGCCGCTGGGGGCGGTAAACTCGACGAGCTTCTTCTCGGCGTCTAGCGACTGGATGCGATGGCGGGAGGCGGTCCAGGAGTGGTAGACGACCACGACGGCGTCGTCGAGGTTCGACCACGGCTTCAGATCGTCGCCCTGGAAGTGGATCGACCGCTTGACCTTCGTGTCGCCCCGGGCGGCACCATGGTCCGTGTAGGGCACGCCGGGCCCGCCGGAGCGGAAGAAGTCGTCGTTGGGGAATCGGGCGGGCGTTGCCCGGCGGCCGTCGACGAAGAGTTGCCGGAAATACCACTTGCCCTCTTTGACCGTCGGGACGATCGTTGTCCACAGCGGCCCATCGGCTTCCTTTTTCCATCCGCTGATCGTCACCCCGCTGCTGACGACCGGCTTCTCGCCGGGCCAGGCGGCGTAGGTGACGGGCGCTTGTTCGGAGCCGGAATCTTCGGCCGCGAAGACGATCGGCTCCGTCACGCGATACGTTCCGCCGCGCACGAGCACGCGGATCGGCTTTTCGAGCGGTCCGGCCGTTTTGAGCCGGCGGATCGCATCCCGGGCGCCCTGGAGCGTGGCCAGGGGGCCGTCGGTCTTGTCCGCGTTGGCCGCGGCCGACGTTCCCGACCAGGCGTCGCTACCTTCGGGCGAGACGAAGAAATCGGCGGTTGGCGCGTCGGCGGCTTGGGCAACCGTGGCGAAAAACATCAACAAACTCAACAACAGCAGGTGCAGGATCGTTCTGACCGACATGATGAAGCCCTTTCGTTGGAGGAAGCGCAATCGCGGGAGAACCAGCACCATCGGGCAACGCCCACGGACGGCGGTCCGTGGGGTCCGTCCCGGCGTTTGACGGCATTATATCGGGGGTCGACGCAAGAACGCCAGCACTTGCATTCCAGTTGGTGCGGCAGTTGTACTGCCGCACCTCGGCTGGGGGGCAGCAGTGCAACTGCTGCCCCAACGGGGCGCATCGCAAGAACGCCAGCGCTTGCACTTTCGAGGATCCGCCAAGCCGAAAGCGGCGATCCGAAGGGACTTCTCTCGCCGGAAGCGGCCGGGTATCATACCGGCATCGACGAACGATACCCGTCCCGGCACACGGAGTCCGAGCCGTGGCTTCGGACCTTCGGGGCGCCGGGCATCGAATTCGAGGAGATCCGGCCATGGCAGCCTACGAAGTCCCCAAACTGGTGAAACCGGCAAAAGTAAGCAAGCGGCAGGTGCTCCTGGTCACCAGCGGCGATTTGCGGCTCTCGGCGAACCAGACCTGCTGGGCGGCCCAGAAGGAGATGGAGGAGGCGCTATCGCGGGCCGTGGCCGACGCCGGCTACGAGCTGGTCCGGGCCCATCCCTACAAGCCCGACGAAAAGCACGGGTTCATCGCCTCTCAGAAGGAAGGGATGTGCGTGTTCGCGGGAATCGACCGGGGCGCGAAGCTCATCGTGGCCGAGGCCGTCTGGCAGTTCTCCCATCACGTGCTCGCCGGACTGTTAAGCCACAAGGGGCCGATCCTTACGGTGGCCAATTGGTCGGGCACGTGGCCCGGGCTGGTGGGCATGCTCAACCTGAACGCCAGCCTGACCAAGGCGGGGAAAAAATACTCGACCCTCTGGAGCGAGGATTTCACCGACGAGGCCTTCGTTGGGAATCTCACGAAGTGGCTCGAAACGGGCGTTGTGCGGCACTCAACCAGTCACGTGACCCCGCTGAAAAAGGTGAAGCTGCCGGCGGCCGAGCGGCGCTTGGGCAAAGCCCTGGCCGAACAGCTCCGGCGCGAGAAGGCGATCATGGGCATTTTCGACGAGGGATGCATGGGCATGTACAACGCAATCATCCCCGACGAGCTTCTGAACCCGCTGGGCGTTTACAAGGAACGGCTCAGCCAGTCGGCCCTCTACTACGAAACCACCCAGGTGAGCGACGAAGAGGCCCAGGCGGTGCGCCGCTGGATGGACGATCGCGGCATGACCTTTGTCACCGGGCCGAATCCCGACGAGCACCTCACCGACGATCAAATCCTCACCCAGTGCAAGATGTACGTTGCCGCGCTTCGGATCGCCGGCGACTTCGGGTGCAGTCTGATCGGCATCCAGTACCAGTTGGGGCTCAAAGACCTTCTGCCGGCCAGCGACCTGGTCGAAGGAATGCTCAACAACAGCGACCGGCCGCCGGTCACGAGCCGCGACGGCAGTCGGGTTCTCTACGAAGGCGGGCCACTGGTCCACTTCAACGAGGTGGACGAGTGCGCCGGACTCGACGGCCTGATGACCTACCGCGTGCACAAGGCCATGGGCCAACCGGTGGAGAACACGCTGCACGACGTCCGCTGGGGCGATTGGGACCGGTCGGGCACCGTGAAGGACTACGTGTGGGTGTACCTGATCAGCGGTTCGGTCCCGCCGGCGCATTTTGTCGATGGCTGGAAAAGCGCCTCCAGCGAGCGGCAGCCGGGCATGTACTTCCGCTTCGGCGGCGGCACGCTCAAGGGCGTCTCGAAGCCGGGGGAGATCGTCTGGTCGCGGATCTTCGTGGCCAAGGGCAAGCTGAAAATGGACCTCGGCCGGGCAGGCGTGGTCGAGCTCCCACCCGAGGAAACCGAGCGCC
Source organism: Planctomycetota bacterium (assembly GCA_043824335.1). Taxonomy (GTDB): domain Bacteria; phylum Planctomycetota; class Planctomycetia; order Pirellulales; family Thermoguttaceae; genus JBDRTC01. The sequence goes on from JBDRTC010000454.1 coordinate 4,242, forward strand.
GATGGAAGGAAACCACGCCACAATGGCCCATCATGCACGCGGTCACCTACGGCACCAGCCGCGACCAGTTCATGGCCCGGCACCAGGCAAACCACATCCAGGTGGTTTATGCCAACAGCGCCCGGGAGGCCGACAAGGCCCTCCTGGCCAAAGCCGCCATGGCCGACGCGATGGGCATGAGCGTGGCAATCTGCGGCACCCGGAAGAACGGCAAGGGATGGGCGTAGGAGGGGAGGGAAGAAATGATGAGTGGTGAAGGATGAATGCGCAACGCGTCGCGGCCGGACATGAGCCCCCTTCATTCGTTTGAGTCCAGATTGGCGGCGGCCTGGCCTCCGAAGGACTGGCAGGACGTGACCGTCTTGTTGGCCATCTCGGGCGGGGCCGACAGTGTGGCCCTACTGCGGGCGACGAGGGCCTTGAAGGCCGGGGGAGAAGGACGCTTGGTCGCCGGCCATTTCAACCACCGGCTTCGGGCCAAGCAGTCAGACGCCGATGAGGCGTTCGTCGTCGACCTCTGCCGGCGGCTTGGTCTGTCGTGCGAGGTGCAGTGTGCCCAAAGCGGGCAACTGGCCGCCGATTCGAGCGACGGCCTCGAGATGGCCGCCCGAAAGGCCCGCTACGACTTCCTCCAACAGACGGCGGCCCGGCTGGGCGCCCGTTACGTCGTCACGGCCCACACGGCCGACGACCAGGCCGAGACGATCCTCCATCGCATTCTCCGGGGAACGGGAATTACCGGCCTTTCCGGGATGCTTCGGGCCCGGCCGCTGGGGCCTGCCACGTTGATCCGGCCCCTCCTGGAATTTCCCCGGGCCCAGTTGCGGGACTATCTCAAAGACCTCGGACAACCGTACCGCTCGGATTCCAGCAACCAAGACACGCGCCATACCCGGAACCGAATCCGCCATGAACTCCTGCCCGAGTTGGCCGATCGCTTCAACCCCGGCGTGGTCGACGCCCTGCTGCGCCTCGGGCGTCTGGCCGGCGAAGTGCAGACGGTGGTCGACCGTGTGGTCCGAGACTTGGCCGAGCAGTGTACGGCCGAGGACCCCTCGGGCTCGGTGCGGATCAACACGGCCCCCCTTGCCGACCAGCCGCGGTACGTGGTTCGGGAACTCTTGATTGCCGTCTGGCGACGTCAAGCCTGGCCCCTTCAAGCAATGGGGTTTACGGAGTGGGACCGCTTGGCCGAGATGATCGCCGCCTGCGGAGAGGATTCGAGCGTCGCCCCGCGAAAGCGGATGTTTCCGGGCAGCGTTGTCGCCGAGGCGGGCGAAGGCGAGTTGCGGCTGGGGGCGACCGATCAATAACTTCCCGATTTCCAGTTGGTGCGGCAGTTGTACTGCCGCACGTCGGCTGGGGGCAGCAGTGCAACTGCTGCCCCAACGGGAGGATTCGCGCGTCGCCCCGCGAAAGCGGATGTTTCCGGGTCGCTTTGTCTCGTGGCCCGGCTACTGGCTTCGCCAGAAGGCGGGGACAAAGAGGACGAGGATCACGAACACTTCGAGTCGGCCCAAGAGCATCAGCCACATCAGCACGAACTTGCTGCAGGGATGGAAATGGGCATAGTTTTCCGACTCGCCGACGACCCCCAGCCCAGGGCCGACGCCGTTGAGCGTGGCCGCCACGGCGCTGGCGCAGTCGGTCAGCTTTTCTCGGGGGGAGTGGCCAGCCGCGATCCAGGTGTGATCGGGCTCTATGGCGACCAGCGCCAGCCAGCCAGCGACGAAGATCAATAGGATCATGCCGAAGTAGACCAGCACGTCCTTGCGAAGGTCGGGATCGTCCAGCGGCTTTCCGCCCAGGCGAACATGGCGCACGACGCTGGGACGGAAGACCTTCTCCAATTCCAGCCAGAGGATCTTCACAAACAGGATGTGCCGAATCACCTTCACGCTGCAACTGGTGCTGCCCGCGCAACCCCCGACGAACATCAACAAGAGCAGGGCGGCACGGCTGAGGTTGTTCCATTGGTCGAAGTTGTCCGTTCCGAATCCGGTATTCGTCTGGATCGAAACGACCTGGAACAGCCCGTAACGGGCGGAGTCTACTAGACTGTACCGGACCGGCTCTCCTTGGCTGTTCAAGCCACCCTGGAACCACAGGGCAAGGATCACCAGGGCACTCACGGCAAGCATGATGCACAGGTAGGTGCGAAACTCCACGTCGGCCAGCAGCTTGCCCGGCTTCCACAGCACCAGGTAGTAGAGCAGCGTGAAGTTCGTGCAGGCGAGGATCATGAACAGGGCGATGGTCATCTCCACGCCGACGCTGTGGAAATGCTCAATGCTGTCGTTGTACGTGCTGAAACCTCCGGTGGCGATCGTGCCGAAGGAGTGACACAGCGAATCGAACAACGTGCGTCCTTGCAACACCAGCAGGATCGTCAGCACGGTGACAAGCCCGATAAAGATGCACGAGAACACCCAGGCGGCGCGTTGGGTCCGGGCATGAGTGCTGTCCTGGCTGGGCCCCGGCATTTCGGTGAGCATCAGGGCCTTGCCGGCCGACCCCATCCCCAGAATGGCCACGAACAGGACCATGATTCCCAGCCCGCCGAGAAAGTGGGTGCTCGATCGCCAGAACAAGATAGAGCGCGGCACCAGCTCGGGAGCCTCCAGTTCCGTGAGCACCGTGGCCCCCGTGCCGCTGAAGCCGGAGGCCGACTCGAACAGGCCGTCGATCATCGTCATCGGCACGCCGGGCGCCCGCGACGTGCCGCTGAGCACGAAGGGGAGCGCGCCGAGCACGGTGGCCAGGATCCAGCTCAAGCCGACCACGGCCATGGCCTCTTTGCGGAAGAGCTGACCTTGCGAGCGGCGCCCCAAATACCGGAACGCCGCGCCCACCACAAGACAAATGGCGATCGCCCCCAAGAGGCCGAAGAAGCCTTTTCGTTCGTGCTGCCACTGACCTCCAAAGATTCCCCATGCCCAGGGGAGGCTGAAGGCCATTGAACCGCCGATCAGCCACGCCACGATGCTCAGCAGCTTGGAAAGCAGGGGTCCGTTCATGGAAAAACTGGCGGTGGTGAGCGTTTGGGATGGAGGCGGCGCTGAACGGAAACGGGAGAGGAATGCACCTTCGGGGCTTGGGGGTTCAGGGTCTAGGACTTTGCTCCAAACGGTTTGCGGCAAACTACCGAATGAACCCCCAGCCGAGGTGCGGCAGTACAAAAGCCGCACCAACTGGAAATAGGGAAGTTATTTATAGGTCGCCCCACAGCCGGACACGCCGTTGGCGCAGAACAACTTTAACGTATATTACACCAAGGCGTCTTGGACCAGGGCGACCACGGTATAGCCG
>JBDRTC010000455.1:0-4104 GCA_043824335.1 Planctomycetota bacterium
GGTCGCGCTCCATGGCGTCGCGGAACGGCCCGTCCAGCAGCCGAACCTGTTTCAAGTCGAACGCCCGGGCCGACAACGCCACGGGCTTGAGAGCGGCCGCCTCGCCGCCCTTAACGATCGCACCCATGCTCGAAAGCGCCGATATGCCCAACAACGCAACCAGCGCAATCCAAAACCGCCATCGCTGGTTGATCCGAGGTTGTTTCATCGTCGGTTCCTTTCATTCGTATTGGTCCAACTCGCTTTTTTCAACGAGCAGCCAAGGATCACTTGAGGAACAACTTCCCGGTTTAGCTGCCGCCGGTACGGCGGCCCCCGTTTAGCTGCCGCCGGTACGGCGGCATTGTACCCGACAGGCCTCTTGACCGCATGCCGCCGTACCGGCGGCAGCTAAACGGCAGAGGGTCCGTACCGGCGGCAGCTAAACGGCAGAGTGTCCGTACCGGCGGCAGCTAAACGGCAGAGTGTCCGAATCGGAAAGTTGTTCTTCACGCGATTCCACGAGGGATCGAAAACCGGCCGCGGCAGAAACCGGCAATTGATACCGGTTAGCCCGATATTTCCGCCATTGCGGCCAGTGACGAGAACGAAACGCGTGCGTCGGAGTCTCCGAACCGCTTGAGGATATGGCGGTCCACGGATATCATGCATAATAGGGCAGGCAGCGTCTCTTCTTCTGAAAAACCGTGCCAAACGGGGGGATTCTGCCGGCGTGCGTAAATGGGCCATCCCAACAGGGGACCGAATGAGATATCTAGTCACGGGAGGAGCGGGGTTCATCGGGTCGCATCTGGTCGAGGCGCTCTTGGGGGCCGGGCACGAGGTGCTGGTGCTCGACGACTTCTCCACCGGCCGGCAGGAGAACCTCGCGCATCTGGAGCCGTGCGATCGGCTGGAGGTGGTTCGGGCGAGCGTCACCGATGCCGACCTGGTGCGGGATTGCGTTCCCAGCGTGGATGGGGTTTTTCACCTGGCCGCCGCCGTGGGCGTGAGGCTCATCATCGACGAGCCCGTCAAAACGATCGAAACGAACGTCGAAGGGACCACCTCGGTGCTCGAGGCTTGCGCACGGCACGAGAAACCGGTGCTCGTGACGTCGACCTCGGAGGTTTACGGCAAGTCGGAAAAGGTCCCCTTCTCGGAAGCGGACGACGCCGTGATCGGCCCGCCCACGTTTCGGCGCTGGGGCTACGCGGCCAGCAAGGCGCTCGACGAGTTTTTGGCCCTGGCCCATTGGCACCAATCGCGTTTGCCCGTGGTGATTGTCCGGCTGTTCAACACGGTGGGTCCACGGCAGACGGGCCGTTACGGCATGGTGATTCCCCGCTTCGTGCGGCAGGCCCTCTTGGGCGAGCCGATCACCGTGTACGGCGACGGCCGTCAAACGCGCTGCTTCTGCCACGTCGGCGACGTGGTCTGGGCACTGGTGCGCCTGTTCGGCATGCCCGAGAGCCGGGGCGAGGTTTTTAACGTGGGGAGCGACGAGGAAGTCAGCATCCACGCGCTGGCCGCCACCATTCGATCGATGACCGAGAGCCGCTCGGAGATCCGCCTGGTTCCCTATGCCGAGGCGTTCGGGAGCAGTGCTTTTGAAGACATGCTGCGGCGCGTCCCCGATCTCGCCAAGGTGCGCCGGTTGATCGGCTACGAGCCCAGGCACTCGCTGGAGGCGATCCTGCGCGACGTCATCCGGTCCATCCGCAGTGAGCTGGCGGACGAGCAGGCCGCCGTGACCAGGTAGCAGCCCGAGGCGGCAGTCACGGGACGATTGACAACGTGCTGCCCGGTGCTACCATAACGTTTGCGTATCTGAGCCGGCGATTCTCTCCCGCGGATTGTCCCGCCATGGGCGCGGGCCCTTGTTGCCGTTACGGAGCCACCCCCCACATGACCCAATTGGAGCAAGCCCGCGCCGGCGTCGTGACGCCCGAGATGGAGGCCGTCGCCCAAAGCGAACGGCTCGCCGCGGAACTGGTCCAAAGCGAGGTCGCCCGGGGAAGGATGGTCATTCCGGCCAACAAGGTCCACTTGGAGAAGGGGCTTGAGCCGATCGGCATCGGCATTGCGGCCCGTACGAAGATCAACGCCAACCTGGGGAACTCGCCGCTGGCGAGCGACACCCACTGCGAGCTGGAGAAGGTTCGCGCTGCGATCCGCTACGGGGCCGACACGGTGATGGATCTGTCGACCGGGCCGGAGATCGACGCCATCCGCCGGCGGATACTCGACGCCGTCTCCGTGCCGGTGGGCACGGTGCCCATCTACCAGGTCGCCCAGCAGCTCGACGACATCGTCGACATGAAGCCGCGGGACTTCCTCGACGTGGTCGAGCACCAGGCCCGGCAGGGCGTCGATTACATGACGATCCACTGCGCCCTGCTGCGGGATCACCTGCCGCTCACGGAGAAGCGTTTGACGGGCATCGTCAGCCGCGGCGGCTCGCTGGTGGCCAAGTGGATGACGGTCCACGGCGAGGAAAACCCCTTCTATACGCACTTCGACGACTTGTGCGACGTCCTGCGCTCGTACGACGTCACCTGGAGCCTGGGCGACGGGCTCCGACCCGGCTCGATCGCCGACGCAAGCGACGAGGCCCAGTTCGCCGAACTCGAGGTGATGGGCGTGCTGACCCGGCGGGCGTGGGAGCGGGGCTGCCAGGTGATGATCGAAGGGCCGGGCCACCTGCCCATGGACCAGATCGAGATGAACGTCCGGCGGCAGCGGGAATGCTGCGGGGAGGCGCCCTTTTACGTGCTCGGGCCCATCGTCACCGACGTCGCGCCCGGCTACGATCACATCACCAGCGCGATCGGGGCGGCGATGGCCGCCTGGCACGGGGCGGCCATGCTCTGCTACGTGACGCCCAAGGAGCATCTGGGGCTCCCGAACCTCGACGACGTGCGCCAGGGGGTGATCGCCTACAAGATCGCGGCCCACGCCGCCGATCTGGCCCGGCGCCGTCCCGGCGCCCGGGATCGCGACGACGCCCTCTCCAAGGCCCGCTTCGATTTCGACTGGGCCGAGCAGTTCCGCCTGGCGCTGGACCCGGAAACGGCCCGGCGCATGCACGAAGAAACGCTTCCCGAGTCGGACGCCGAGGGGCACCGCCATTGCAGCATGTGCGGCCCCAAGTTCTGCTCGATGAAGATCAGCCGGGAAGTGCGTGAAATGGGGTCGGAAAAAACGGCCCGTTGACTTCGAGTCGGCCGGAGAATACCCTCGGGTTGTAGGCTTTGTCGGAAAACTGGTTTGCTTGCAGCTGCCAGGGTGGCATGCCCTCGCGAAGCGTGGGCATGTGCCAGAAAACATGGCGACGCAAGCGACGCCATGCCACCCGGAGACCGGGTTTTCCGACCCACCCTACGATCTTCACCCACCCCACCATCCACACCAAGGAGAGAGCAACCATGCGTCTGATTTGTCTTGTGGCGGCATTGTTGGCAAGCGGCCTAAGCGCGCGGGCGGCGGAAGATACCGCCCCGGCCCCCGGGCTTACGCCGGAAGAAACCGAGCAGGGCTTCGTCTGCCTCTTCGACGGCACGACGCACGACGGCTGGCAAGGAGACACCGAGGGCTACAAGATCGAAAACGGCACGCTGGCCTGCGCGCCCGGCGGCAACCTGTTCACCGCCAAAGAGTACGGCGACTTCGCCTTCCGCTTCGAGTTCAAGATGCCGAAGATGGGAAACAACGGTGTCGGGATCCGCACGCCTTTGAAGGGCAACCCCGCCTACGTGGGCATGGAGATTCAGATCCTCGACGACAACTACAAAGAGAAGTACCCGCAGCTCCAGGACTATCAGGTCCACGGCTCGATCTACGGCGTAGTGCCCGCCAAGCCGGGACATCAAAAGCCGATCGGCGAGTGGAACTGCGAGGAAATCCTCTGCAAAGGAAGCCACGTGAAGATCACGCTCAACGGCGTGGTCATCGTCGACGCCGACCTGGACAAGATCGAAAAGACCCTGGACGGCCACGAGCACCCCGGGCTGCGCAGCGAAAAGGGCTACATCGGCTTCCTCGGCCACGGCTCCCGCGTCGAATTCCGCAACATCCGCATCAAGGAGTTGAAGGAGGGATGAGAGGAGAGGGGTGAGAGGAGAG
>JBDRTC010000456.1:0-2606 GCA_043824335.1 Planctomycetota bacterium
GTTTGTGGGGCTGGGCGGGTGTGTTCTGGCGGATGTGATACGTTTGGATTTCCGGCTGATGTGGCCGGAGTTCAACTTTGCCTTGAGGAAAGGGTATCACGATGTCGGAACTCAGAGACCGCATGATTCAGGATTTGAAGCTCGCCGGGTTGCGCCGGGGCACCGCCGAGGTGTATCTTCGGGCCGTTCGCCAGTTGGCTGCCTACTACATGGTGGCGCCGGACCGGATCAGCGAACGGCAAGTCCAGGATTATATCCTCTACGTCCGCGACGATCTGGGCGCGGCCAAGGGCACATTCGAGCCGATGCTCGCCGGGCTCAAGTTCTTCTACGTCAACACGCTGGGCTACGAATGGCCGTTGTTCACTAAAAAAAAGTTCGCAAGCCGCGTCAGAAGCGTTTGCCCGACGTTCGTAGCGACGAGGATTGCCGCCGCCTGATCGCCGCGCTCCAAAAGCCGGTCTATCGCGGATGCTTCGCGCTAAGCTACGCCTACGGGTTGAGGATCGGCGAGGCAGTCACGCTGCCCGTCACCGCGGTCGACTCGAAACAGATGGTCCTCCGCGTGATCGGCAAAGGCGACAAGCAACGGGCACTTCCGCTGACTGAATCGATCCTCGAGATGCTTCGGGAGGTCTGGAAGATCCATCGTAGTCGCAGATGGCTGTTTCCCAGTCGTCGAATCGTCACACACTTGCCCGACGCCACCGCACGGGCCGCATTCAGCAAGGCGCGAAGCGAGTGCGGCTTCGACGATAAGTTCCGACCGCACTCGCTCCGCTACAGCTTCGCCACGCACCTGCTCGAGCGGGGCGTGGACATCCGCCTGATCCAGATCCTACTGGGGCATTCGAGCATACGTTCCACAGAGATCTACACCCATCTGACCGAGCCGTTACGCGACCAACTCCGGCAACTGCTCCGCCGGACCACCGAAGGCCTCTTCGAGGGAAGGGGGCCCAAAGATGGTTGATTCGAGCGTGTACTCGACGAAAACGGGCGTCGAACTGGCAGACGTGGTCCGTCGGTTCGGTCCCAAATATACGTCACAATATGGACATCTGATGATGCCCTCGCAAAAAAGGGCCCTTGCGGACATCGCGGCCTGCTGCACCAGCGAACTGGGCGGAAGGCTTTACCGATGCCACGATTGCGATCAGTCGTTCTGGCGTTTCCACTGCTGCCGCAACCGGGCTTGTCCGAAATGTCATGCGACACAGACGCAGCAGTGGCTCGAAAAACGTCAGACCGAGTTGCTGCCGTGCGATTATTTTCACGGCGTGGCGACTGTGCCTTCCCAACTGCACGACGCCTTTCGGCGAGACCAGAAGTTTATGTACGGCCTCTTGATGCGGGTCGCCGCCGAGGCCCTGAAGGAAATCTGCGCGAAGAAACGCCACCTTGGGGCCTTGCCCGGTCTCTTGTCGGTTCTGCATACGTCCAACGCCCAGTTGGGTTACCATCCTCACGCCCACATGTTGATCACTGGCGGCGGAATCTCCCCCGATGGTGAAAATTGGGAGCCGGCCCGGGGAGAGTTTCTCGTCCCTGTCGCGGTGCTCTCCAAGAAGATCGCGGCCAAGTTCCGCGATGCTCTGAAGAAGCAAAAGCCGGATCTATTCGCAAACATACCGGCCGCTGTCTGGAAGCGTGAGTGGGTCTCGTTCTTGAAGCATTACGGCCACGGTAACGACGCCGTGCTGAACTACCTCTCGCGCTACGTCTTCCGCACGGCGATCAGCAATGCCCGGATTCTTGCCGTGGACCAAACACACGTCACCTTTCGCTACAAGGACCGCGGCAACGACACTTGGCGGACGATGCGGCTGGGGGGCGTCGAGTTCCTGCGGCGATTCTTGCAGCACGTCCTGCCGCGAGGTTTTCACAAGGTCCGATACTACGGACTCTGGCATGCCTCGAAACGCGACTTGGCAAGCCGGGCGTGGCTCCTCTTGATCCTCCTCAAGCCGACCGACACGGCCGGCCCGCCCAAGATCGCCGACCTGCTCGAAGGGTTAGGGCAACTCACCGAACTCATCGAGCAACCCCTCGACGGCCCGCACAATCGGTCTTGTCCCTATTGCGGCAGCCCTCGCACCAGCCTTCTTGCCCAGTGGCCCAACTTCGGCGAGCCGTAGCAGCCCGGACCAGCGACCTAAAACACCGATCACGCTCCCCCTTCAGCCGCGTTCTCAAACGAACGAGGACGCGGCTTCTGAAATACTGCGCGGATCGGAAAGAACACCCTCTTCACGTCGCCCCATCATTCCCGTCAACCAACCCAACCCCAGCCCATCCATCACTCCAATCCGCCCCCACCGCTCCCCCCTCCCGCGGCGAAGCACTTCGTCCAAGAGACTTTTCCCATCGGCTCCGCGATGAGAAAAGTCTTGTCTATTTCTAGTAGATTGCGTCCACCGCAATTGTCCTAGACTGGAGTACACCGATGTCCGCAGCCCTCCAGGCCAGGGCGATTGCACGATAAATCATTGCGCAAACAGCACTTGGTGCAGGTAGGAGTCGTCCCAGCCGGCGGCGAGGCGTTTGTTCTTTACGCCGACCTTCAGCGTCTTGTTGTTCTTCAGCAGGCTCAGCGCCGTGCGCCG
>JBDRTC010000457.1:0-5835 GCA_043824335.1 Planctomycetota bacterium
CGCAAGGGTAGTGCGCTTTCCCGTCGTCACGGTGCTTTGCGTCGTTCACGCAACCCCGGCTGCATCACGGGACTCTGGCTCTACCGAGCCAAGCTCGGCAGGGGCCCCGGGAATCGCCCGAACTGTCCGGTGCGTTGGCACGCACCCTACGGGTTTCTGTCTGCCCCCCATTCGGCCGGTGGCCATTTTTTGGGCTGGAAATGGGGCGGGGTGATGGGGTAGGGTCGAGGGGCGGGAGGTCTGGATCGGCGGGCGGGGTGGGCTTGGCTTGGAGAGTTCTGCCGTTGGTCGGGCTTGGCGGTGAGGACGGCGGGGATGCCGCGCAGTCGGGCGCTTCCCGCCAGGGCGAGGGGGGCAAGCCGGGGGTGCGGAGATTGGAAAAAGCGAGATCCGTTGATCAAAACGCGGGCGGGCCTTTGGCCGGACGGGGGACGCGAAGCGTCCGAGGGTGCGTGACGACGCGAAGCATCGTCACGAGGTGTCCACGAGGTGTCCAGCAAAAGCATCGTCACGCAGTGTCCAACAAAGCGCGACGAGACGTGACCCACGAGGCCAAGAAGGGTGATCCGGGGGTGCGGTAATTGGAAAAAGCGGGATCGGTTGACCAAAACCCGGTTGGGGCCAAGAGCTAGTACGAAAACCCCTCACCCCCAACCCCTCTCCCCGCAAGCGGGGCGAGGGGGGCCGGTTTATATTTCCTCTCTCTGCACGGCGGCGAGGGGGGCCGGTTTTCGGATAGGCTCCAAGTTCACTTCGCCCGGAGGGGGAGGCGTTCCGTGGCGGCGGTCCGCGAGGGGCAGGCGCCGCAGAGTTCGGCTCCGTCCCAGCAATAGGTGCAGAGTTTTTCCTTGGGGAGCCCGATTGCCAAGACCAAGTCGTCGAGCTTTTGGTATTTCAGCGTGGTGAGTCCCAGGCGCTGCCGGATCCGCTCGACCATGACGGCGTGGCGGTCCGACGCGGCGTCGGCGTACTCGTCGAGACGCTCTTCGCCTTCGCCGAGTTCCCGGATCGCCTTGCGCCCCGCCAGGTCGAAGACCGACTTCGAGCGGGAGAAGTTCAGGAACTTGCAGCCGTGGATCAGCGGGGGGCAGGCGGGCCGCATGTGGACCTCCATGGCCCCGCAGTCGTAGAGCCGCTGAATGGTGTCTTTAAGCTGGGTGCCGCGAACGATCGAGTCTTCGCAAAAGAGGAGTCGCTGCCCTTGGATCAGCTCGGGGATCGGAATCAGCTTCATCCGGGCCACGAGGTCGCGCACCTGCTGGTCCTGGGGCATGAAGCTCCGCGGCCAGGTGGGCGTGTATTTGACGAACGGACGCCCGTACGGCACGCCCGCCTCGTGGGCGTAGCCGATCGCGTGAGCCGTGCCCGAGTCGGGGATGCCGGCGACCAGGTCGACCTCGGCGTCGTCGGCCCGGGCCAGCGCCCGGCCGCAGCGGTTGCGGGCGACTTCCACGTTGATCCCTTCGTAGCTCGACGCCGGATAGCCGTAGTAGACCCAGAGGAAAGAGCAGATCTGCATCCGCTCGCCGGGCGGTTGGAGCGTTTCCACTCCGTCGGCGTCGAACCGCACGATTTCGCCCGGCCCGAGGTAGCGGTCCACCTCGTAGCCCAGGTTCGAGAAGGCACAGGTTTCGAGGGTGACGGCGCGGGCGTCTTTCTTTCGGCCGAGGACGATGGGGGTGCGACCGAGCCGGTCCCGGGCCGCGTAGATCGAGCGGTTGCTCAAGAGCAGGAGCGAACACGATCCCTCGATCAGCTCCTGGGCGTGCCGGATGCCGTCCTCGAAGCTCCCCTCCTGGTTGATCAGCGTGGCGACCAGCTCCGTGGGGTTGACGGCGTTGCCGCTCATTTCCGAGAAGTGGGCGCCCGGGCTGCTGAAGACCTCGTCGGCCAGGGCGTCGAGATTCTCGATCCGCCCCACCGTGACCAGGGCGTAGCGGCCCAGGTGGGAGCCGATAATCAAGGGCTGGTCGTCGTAGTCGCTGATCACGCCGATGCCGATCGAGCCGCGCATCTCGGCCAGATCGTTCTCGAACTTGCCACGGAACTGGGCGTTGGTGATGTCCTTGATGAATCGAGTGAAACCTTTGCCGTTTCGGACCGCCATCCCGCCGCGCACGGTCCCCAGGTGGGAGTGATAATCGGTGCCGTAGAACAAGTCGCTCGTGCAATCCCCTTTCGAGGCAACGCCGTAGAATCCGCCCATGCTGGTTTCCTCCTGAAAAGCGAGAAGGTCATTTGGGGCTGTCCAACCGACCGCGCAAGCCGGCGATCAGCCCCTATTGGTAGGCGAGCGGACGAGAGGCGTCAAGGGGTGCACTACCAGGGCCCCCGACCCCGGTAGGCTTGCAGGGCCGCGTAGCTCGAGTAGGCGAGAAAGCCGAACAGGATGGCGATGTAAATGTCGCCCAGCGAAACCAGCGAGATCACCGCCACGCCGATCCCGGTAATCACCGACAACATCAGCGATTGGGCGATTCCCGCGTGCGGATTGGCCCTGAGCAGGAGTTCCCGGGCGATGTGGCCGCCGTCGAGCGGATACACGGGCAGCAGGTTGATGAATCCCCAGAACGTGCAGACGAAGAGGACATACTGGATGAAATGGGTAAGCGGTGCGGAGCCGACGGTCCCCACGATGACGTAGGGCAGGAAGCCGCCGATCAGAAAGACCCCGACTTCCACGCCGATTGCCACCAACAGCCCGACGATCGCCCCGGCCAAAACAAACCCGGCCCCCGGTCCGGCCGCCGAGATCAGGATCTGCCCGAACGTGTCGGGGCCCCGGGACCCGTGGGCTTGTCCCTGCCCGTACGAGGCCAATCCGCCCATCCCGTAGAGCGTGATCGAGGGGGAGAATCCGTACGCCCGCATGACCATCGCGTGGCCCAACTCGTGGACGAGGATGGCCACGAAGACGGCCGCCACCCAAACCACCAGATCGATCAGTTGAGGGCTGGCGTTAAAACCGAGCACCAGGGCCACGACCCAGAAGAACGGGTGTACGCGAACGGGGATCCCGAACAGCGCGAACTGCAGGTCCCACTGCGATCGTGGCGGTTCGCCCAGTATCACGGGCAGGACTCCTCGGAAGGCTCCCAACGGCGGTGCTCGACTCCGAATTGTAGCACAAAGCCGGGGGAAGCACATGGGCGCCGCGGCGGCGCTTCCGTGTTTGTGGCGAATCCTGGTGCGCCATGTCACGCTCAGACCCCGCGGACCATGTAGGCTTGCAGGATCCCGGATTCGTCGGAATTGAAGAACCCCATCGTGCCGTCGGGCGAGAGAAACGGGTGGACGTGGGCTTCCTTCTTGCCCGACGACTTGGAGTTAAGCAGATACTTGAAGTCCCCGAGCGGGTCCTGGCCGGGCTCGCCGAGCTCGGCCACGAAGATGCGCCCGCCGGAGGCGTCGGAGATCAACCGCCGGCCGGCGATGTCGGTGGCGAAGTGATAGAAGTGCGGGCTGGTGAAGCTGCGGCTTAAGTCGTTGCGGACTGCGCCGGGGGTCTTGATGCCCACGTGGCCCGCGTGCGGGGCCGCCCCACCTTCGATCAATTGGGCCTCCGGCGGCTTGCGCGTACCGGTGCTGGTGATTGCCCAGGTGCTTCGCCCTCGCCAACATTGATGTCCCTGGCAGAACTCGTTGCCGTCGCGGCCCCAGGGCATGTTGCGGAAGTTCGTGCCGTCGTCGCGGATCACGTGGATGTCGGCCCCCAGGCCGCCGACCAGCTTGGTGATTTTGCCCGAGGCGTCGGTCGTGTTCTCGTGGTTCTCCTGGATGAGAACGTCGTGCGAGCTTTCCGCGTCAAGCGACCGGCAATACTGCGGGTGCATGTTGCACCAGGTCTGCCCTTGGATCACAAGCTGAACGGCCGCCTCAACCAGGTCGAACACCATCAGGCCGAAGGGGGCGTCGGCGGTTTGGCCGTCGCCGAGGAACGCGGAGAGGGCCAGTCGCTTGCCGTCGGACGAGATCGTCGAGAGGGGATAGATCCGGCTGGGCCGGAAGCTGGTTTCCGGGAGCGGCCCGTCGACCACGAGGATTGTTTCCCGCCCGGTGCCGTCGAGATTCACGCGCTTGAGCGAGAGCCGGCCGCCGCCCGGCTCGGTTTCGTCGACGAAGTAGTAGACGTAGCTCCCGTGGGGTGAGACCGACGCCGCGGTGACGCCCAGCTCGTCGGTGAGCGGATGGAGCGAGCAGTCGTCGTCGAGATCGCAGCGGAGATACTGGTGCAGTGGATCGCTCTTGCTGCCCCCGTGCGCCGTGGCCGAGCGGTGGAGCACGAGGTGTTTTGAGTCCATCGTGAAAACTTGCGCTTCCATGTAGAGGTGCGAGGCGGGCACGCTCGCGTCGGACGTAAGCTCGACGACCTCCAACCCCGCCGCCGAGTCCTGATCCAACAGGTCGGCACGCAGCTTCCTCTCCGAAGCCTTCTTGCCCTCAGCCACCGTGGGAGCTGCCCACGCCGCCGCGGGCTTCACGCCCGCCGAAACGACTCCCGCCGCAGCCAACCCGGCAGAGCGGAAAAACCTCCGGCGGGAAATGGACGACCGAAACGAGCTGCTATTTCGTTGGTGCATGGCGTGATTCTCCGAGGGTTACGGATCGCGTCGGGTGGCATGCCCTCGCGAAGCGTGGGCATGTGTTCGCCAAACATGGCGACGCAAGCGACGCCATGCCACGCGGAGCGTGGATCTCGCGTCGCTCGACCCACCCTGCATCTTATTTCTTCGCAGACTTTTCTCAACCTCTCAACCCAGCTCAACGCTTACCGGCCGGCTGCCGGGCCTGAAGCGCGCCTTGGGCGGCGGCAATACGAAAATGCTTGGGCAGGTCGGCCTTGCCCACGCGCTCGTAGATCGCCGCGGCTTCGCTTGGTTTGTCTTGAGCCAGAAGCGCCTCGGCACAGGAGAGGCATGCGTCGGCAACGGCGGGCCGGAGCTTTGCCGGGGCTTCCCCGAGCGTTCGAGTGAGCGCCTCGGCCGCGTCGGGCGTGGCGATTCGGCCCAAGGTCCTGGCCGCGGCCCCGGCCACCTCGGCGTCGGAGTCTTTGAGCAGCCCCACCAACGGCCCGACCGCTTTGGCGTCGCGTCTGACGCCGACGCTGCCGATCGCGCCGACCAAAAGCCGGCCCTTCAGATTGCCGAGCGCATTGCGCAAGGCGCCGTCGACGGCCGGGTCGGGGATCGGCTCCAGCCCATACCGGGCCATGTGCGAGAGCTTCTCGTCGCCCAATAGCGCGGCCAGCGCGGGGACGGCGTCGGCGGTACCCACTTGCGCCAGGCGGCGGCAGGCGTCCACCTTCTCCTTTTGCGGTGCGTCCGACCCGAGCACGGCGATCAGCTTGTTCTCCTCTTCCTTGGCCACGGCCGGGGTTGGTTTCACGTTCGGTTCTGACATGGGATATCTTCCTTTTGCAGTTGGGGGTGATCGCTAAGCGAGTCGAGGCTTGCACCATCGGGTGCCACTGGCGTCTCGCCAGTACACGGGCAAAATGCCCGTGGCACCCGAAGACACTGTGCAACCCATAGCGAGTCCCGCTCAAATGATCCACGGCTCACGCATCGCCCGCGAGCGGAGCCGGTTGGCTTCGGGGTCGTTGATGAACTCTTCCTTCACGGGGTCGTATTTCATGTCGCGCTTCAGCCACATGCAGATGTTGGCGGCGTGCACGGTGGTCATCGAGCGGTGCATCACCACCGGATTGGCCACGGTCAGGCGGCGCGACTTGATGCAGTCGAACAGGTTGCGAACGTGGCTTTGCGCGGCGCCCGTGCGGTCGACGTACTCGCGGACCACCCTCTCGAAGTCTTCGAGCAGGGCCGGCGAGGAGAC
>JBDRTC010000458.1:0-2763 GCA_043824335.1 Planctomycetota bacterium
CGCGTCGCCAATGCACGGCCCCGGCGTTACCTGATCGCCGACGAAGTGGGCCTCGGCAAGACCATCGAGACAGCCCTGATTCTGCGGGAGCTGGCGTCACGAGGAGAAATGCGTCGGGCGCTCATGGTGGTGCCGGCGGGGTTAGTGGACAACTGGCGGCGCGAGCTCAACGAGGTCTTCAACCTCGATTTTGAGGTCTTCGGGGTGGAAGGGGACGTCACGGATCGGAAATCCAATGCCTTTGCAAAGCACAACCGGATGATTGCCTCAGTTGACACCTTGAAGAGACGAGCCCGGGTGAAGAGACTCCTCGAAGCGCCGCCCTGGGACCTTGTCGTCTTCGATGAGACCCATCACTTGAGCGTCTACAAGACTGGCAAGAAGACACGAAAGACCGAGAACTTCAAGCTGGCGGAAGCTCTGCGCCCACATTGCAGGGACCTGCTTTTGCTTTCAGCCACACCTCACCAGGGGGACCATTTCCGCTTCTGGATGCTTGTCCGGTTGCTCGACCCAATGCTCTTCTCGGATGAACGGGACATGGTGGAAAACCGACATCGGCTTAACGCTGCAGTGATTCGGCGGACAAAGGCGGACGCCTGCGGTGCGGACGGGAGCCCACTTTTTGCCAGACGTGTGGTTAATACTCAGGGATTTACCCTCTCCGAAAAGGAAATGACGTTTTATCAAGCCCTGCTAGACTACCTACGCGACGGATACGACCTCGCGGCCACCCAAGGCAAACAGGGACGTGCGATTGGGTTCGTCATGACGATTTTTCAAAAGATCGCGGCAAGCAGTCTCGCCGCGGTCAGGGCGACCCTTCGAAAGCGCCTCTTGATGCTGACGGTCGAAGAAGCCATCGAAAGGGATGAGCTTCTGGATGTGGACGGGCGCAATCGAGGTCTGGAGGAGGCCAGGGACCTCATACGAGAGATTCACAACCTACCTGACGACATCTACGGGAAGGCCCAGGCCGAGCGGTTTCTTGCCGATGCTAAAGTCCAGCTTTTGAAAAAGCGGAAGGAAACGGCCGCTTTCGTCCAGACGGCGGAGAGCTATGATGATACAGAATTTGCCGCCGCAACCGGCGAGGACACGGCAGCGAGTCTAGTTTCTGTGACCCTTCCCGAAGAGAGGCGGAGGATCAGCGACCTCCTCGAACAATTCCCGGAAGAAATGGAAACAAAAACGAGCGTTCTTCTGGAAGCATTGCGTCAGCTATGGCAGGTCAGCCCCGACGAAAAGGTCGTGGTGTTCACGACTTACCTGGCTAGCATCGACACCCTGACAACCGTGATTGACACCTTGTTCCCTGGTAAGCGTGTCGAGGTACTAAAAGGTGGTGACCAAGGGGCCAAGCTAGCAGCCCAACGCCGGTTTCGACGTCCGGACGGTCCAAAGGTACTGCTTTGCACAGCCGCTGGACGAGAGGGAATCAACCTTCAGTTCTCTCGTGTGCTTTTTAACTATGACCTACCATGGAACCCCATGGATTTGGAGCAACGCATTGGCCGCATCCACCGTTACGGGCAGAAGGACACGGCTCAGGTCTACAACCTAGTCGCGACAGACACCATCGAGGGGAAAATATTTCTATTGCTCGAAGAAAAGCTCCATGACATAGCTCAGGCATTGGGCAAACTGGATGAGAATGGTCAGGTGGCGGAAGACCTAAGGACCCAGGTGCTGGGCCAGCTTAGCAGCCGTCTCAGTTACGACCGCCTTTACCAGGAAGCGATCATCGATCCCACTTTGAAACGCACAAGGCAAGAGCTTGAGGTCGCAATGACGAATGCCAACCTTGCCAGAGAGGTGGTCTTCGAGCTTTTCCAGGATCTTGATAGCTTCAAGCTGGGCGACTACAAGCGATTTGACGATGAGGGTAGAGGCATGCAAAGGCTTCTCGCATTTGCCCAACGGGCGGCCCGAGTCGAGGGCGGTGAATTCCGACCAACCGCCAAGGATGTTTTTGTACTGCAACGTCCCGACGCCGAGCCCGTTCAATTCACCACGGACCGCGACAGGGCGCTCCAGGAAGATGGATTGAATCTCCTGGGGCTTGAACATCCAGTGATCAAACAATGGCTTGATGTCTACACGTCGTTGAAACCCGAAGATCGGGCTCTTGTCGGAAGCATTGAGGGGAATGGCGACAGGACCGGTCTGATCACCATTTGGTTTGTGGTGGTCCACGGCAAAGGGGGCCAGATCCAGCAGCGGGTCGTGCGTCTAGGTATTACCGAAGACGGCGAACGTTCACCGCACCTGGAACGGCTATCACAGAACCTGCTACGCGCACGCCAGTCTCGGGCTGCCCGTTTTCAGGACAGAAAACAACTCAGCGCCTTGGTCAACGGCGCGGCCTCAGAACTCCTTCATCGCGAGATGATCTATACAGGGTTGCTGCCGGAGGAAGCCTCATATTCGAGCCAGTTGCTGGCGTGCATAGGGGTAAGCGCATAATGAAGCTGGTTCATCTCGACATTCACAACTTCAGAGGGATTCATGACAGTTCGCTAAGCGTATTCAACTACAACTTAATGGTCGGCCCGAACAACGCGGGAAAGAGCACGGTGATTGATGCCCTCCGGGCGTTCTATGAGAAGGACGGATTCAAATACAAGCGTGATCGCGATTTCCCTTTCATAGAAGGAGTGGACGAAGAGTCGTGGATCGAAATCGCTTTTCGGCTCACAGATACAGAGGACTCTTCCCTTGCCAATGATTACAGGCAAAACGACAAAATCTTGAGGGTTCGAA
>JBDRTC010000459.1:0-8282 GCA_043824335.1 Planctomycetota bacterium
CCGCCGATGGGCTGGTTGGGTTTGCCCGAGTAGGTAGGGTCCTGACGGGCCGGTTCGCCTCCCCCGGATTGAGCTGTCCACCCGTTCAAAGAATCGATTGGAATCGGCCAAGGGGCTTCCGGTCAGGCCCGGCACGGTGAACGCGTTTGGAGCGACGCGCCCAACGCGGCCACCTTCCGCAGGTGCTTCGATAAGTAGGCCTAGCCCGCCATTTTGCAGACGTCCAGATACGATCGTCACGCGTTGCCACAAGACCACTCCGGCCTGGACCCCATGACCGGCCCCGTCACCAACGTCGCTTTGCTGGGCTCCACCGGGAGCATTGGCCGCAACGCGTTGGAAGTGATCGGGGCGTCGGGCGGTCGTTTGCGGGCGTTGGCCCTGGTGGCCTGTAGGAACACCGAGCTACTCGAGCTGCAGGCGTTGGCGGCCCGACCGCGATGGCTCGTGGTGACCGACCCCGAGGCGGCCGCCGCCCACGACTTTTCGGCATTGGGGCCGGAGATTGAGGTGCTTGTCGGCCCGGAGGCGGTTACCCGGGTGGTGGCCAAAGCGGAAGTCGACGTGGTGCTTTCCGCGGTGGTCGGTCGGGCCGGTCTGGAGGGGACCTGGGCCGCCCTGGAGGCGGGAAAAAGGGTCGCCCTGGCCAATAAGGAGAGTCTCGTGGTGGCCGGACCGCTGGTCATGCAGCTTGCCCGGGAGAGAAACACGCGGATCCTGCCCGTCGACAGCGAGCACAGTGCCGTGTTCCAGGCGCTTCAGGCGGGGCGGCGGGAAGAGGTGAAGCGGGTGGTGCTGACGGCCAGCGGCGGGCCGTTCCGCACGTTCACCGCCGAGCAGTTGGCCGGGGTGACCGTGGCCGACGCCCTGGCCCACCCCACCTGGGATATGGGCCCGAAGATTACCATCGACTCGGCCACGCTGATGAACAAGGCCCTGGAGATCATTGAGGCCCGCTGGCTCTTCGATCTGGAGCCGGACCAGATCGGCGTCGTGATCCATCCGCAGTCGATCGTCCACTCTCTGGTAGAATATATCGACGGGTCGGTGATCGCCCAGTTAAGTCCGCCGGACATGAAACTGCCGATCCAGTACGCCCTGACCTGGCCGGAGCGGCGTCCCGGCGTGGCCGAGAAGCTGGATTGGAGTCGGGCAATGTGCCTGGAGTTTGAGCCGCCCGACCTGGAGCGGTTCGGGGCGCTCGCGCTCGGACTCGAGGTCGCCCGAACGGGCGGCACCGCCGGGGCCGTGTTCAGCGCGGCCAATGAAGCCGCCGTGGCTGCGTTCCTGGGCGGGGAACTCGGGTTCCACGAGATCGTACCCGTCTGCCGAAACGTACTTGAAAACCATCAATTCGACCCCAATCCCACCTTAACGCAGTTACTCGAGTTGGACCGTTGGGCTCGTCGGGAGGTATCACGTTGGGTTTGCACTTGATTGCCGCCGCTTCGGAATCGTCGTGGGCGATGTTTACGTTTTACTCGCTGATGGTCCTGATCGGCGTGAACATGATAATAATCGTGCACGAGCTGGGGCACTTCCTCGTCGCCCGGATGTGCGGCGTAAAATGCGAGAAGTTCTACATCTGGTTCGACATCTTCGGATGGAAGATCTGCAAGTTCACGTGGGGCGAAACCGAATACGGCCTGGGCGTGCTTCCGCTGGGGGGATACGTGAAGATGCTCGGCCAGGAGGACAACCCTGCGCGACTACGGGAAGAGCTCGAGCGAGCCAAGGCCGCGAGGGCAATCGGTGATCCGTCCGGCCAGGCGTCTTTGAAGGACAATGCGATCGAAGCAGAGTCCTCTTCGCCCCCGGAAATCGACATCCAGGCCGCGGAAGAGGCCCTGTACGATCCGCGCAGCTACCTCGCCCAAAGCGTTCCCAAGCGGATGGCGATCATCTCGGCCGGCGTGATCATGAACGTGCTGTTCGCGTGGGTGTTGGCGACCATGGCCTACCCGCTCGGCGTGCGCGAGGTCGCGTGTGTCGTGGGAGCCATTGTGCCGGGTAAGGGCGCCTGGCAGGCCGGGCTGAAGGTGGGCGACCGGATCGAAAAGATCAACGGCCGGCCGGTCCAGAGCTTTTCCGACCTGAAAGCGGCCATTTCGCTGGGGGACGTCGAGCAGGGCGTTCCCATGGTTGTGCGCCGCCCCGGGGTGGCCGAGCCGCTACAGATCCACGCGATCGCCCGACCGGGCGCGCTGGCGCCGGAGGTCGGGATCGGGCTGCCGCGGAGCACCTGGTTGGGCGAGTCGTTCGCGGCCTTCCCCGGCTCCCCGGCTGCCTTGGCCCACCCGGGGTTTCAGGCTGGAGACCGAATCGTCCGAATCAACGACGAGCCGATCGAGAACTATGCGCAGATCCACTCCCAGTTGGCCCGGCACGCGGACAGGACGTTCACGATCACCGTCGAACGGAAGATGGAACGCACAGGCTCGTCGGGGGAAGACCCGGTTGGCACGGAACAAATCGCCATCGGCGTGGCTCCGGCGCCCATGCGGCGGTTGGGGCTCGTGATGCAAATAGGACGAATCACGGCGATCCAGGACGATTCGCCGGCGGCCCGAGCGGGCCTGAAGCGGGGCGACCGCATCGCCCGCGCAGACGGCCGGCCGGTCGGCGATCCGCTGACCCTGCCCGACCGACTCCGCCGCCTCGCTGCCCAGCGCGAGGGGGCCGAGGTCGTCCTGGCGATCGCCCGAGAAGGGCAAGAGAAGCCGGTCGAAGTGCCGGTGACTCTGCGAGTCGAGGATGCGTTCGACTTGCCGCTGACGCGCGACAGTTCGGTCTCCGTGCCGGCGCTGGGCGTTGCCTACCGGGTCTCGAATCGGGTCGAGGGCGTCGAGCCCGGAAGTCCGGCTGCGCGGGCCGGCTTGCACGCGGGCGACGTCGTTGTCAAAGCCACGCTGATCCCGCCCGACGAAGAGTCACTCAAAAGCCGGGGCTTGGAGGGCGTGACCCGCGATTTTTCCCAGAAAGAGCTGGCCGTGAAGCTGGACGACGAAACGCCCGCGTGGCCGTTCGTCGTCGCCTCGATCCAGGAATTGCTTCCGGGAACCAAGGTGCTCTTGAAGCTGGCGGACGACCGCGAGGTCACCCTCGACCCCGTGGAAACCACCGACTGGCACAACCCCGACCGCGGGCTGTTGTTCGACTTGATGTTTGTCCAGCGCAAGGCCGAAACGGTGACCGACGCAGTCCGCCTGGGCGTCGAGGAAACGGTCGACTCGCTGACGTTGATCTTCCGGACCCTCAACAAGCTTGGCACCGGCCAAGTGTCGCCCAAGGGACTGATGGGGCCGGTTGGGATTGTCGAGGTGGCGTACTACTCGGTCGTCGAAGGGGCCGGCGAGTTCTTCCTTTTCCTCTGCCTCATCAGCGCCAACCTGGCCGTGATCAACTTCCTGCCGATCCCCGTGCTCGACGGAGGGCACATGGTCTTCCTCGCCTACGAGGGGGTCCGAGGAAAGCCCCCCAGCGAAGGGGTTTTTGTGGGGCTCAGCTACCTGGGGCTCGCCCTGATCCTGACGCTGATGATCTGGGTCGTCGGCCTGGACGTCGGCTGGATCCCCCGGCAGTAGACTGCCCTTGTTCGGTTTTTGGCAATCGGATAGCATGCGGCGACTTACGTCCCCTTTCCTGCGGACGGGGGATTCGCGGAGCGGCACGTTACGGAAAGGACTCCGACTCATGCAGGTGACTCTGGCGGAGCTTGCCGCGCTGGTTCACGGTCGGTTGGTCGGCGACGGAGACCTCTTGATTCGCGGCGCCGCCCCGCTTGCGGACGCCGGACCCGGCGAGATCACGCTGATCGACAAGGCCGAACGAGGCCACCTGTTGAAGTCCAGCCGGGCCTCGGCCGCCGTGGCGCCCCAGTCGATGGCGCCCAACGGCGTTCCGGTGATCCAGGTCGACGACGTGCATCAGGCCTTCACCGTGATCGTCGGCCGGTTCCGGCCCTCCCGGCCGACCCACCGCATCGGGATCAGTCCGCACGCCGTGATCAGCCCCACGGCCACGCTGGGTCGTGACGTCGACGTCCACCCGCTGGCCACGATCGGCGACGACGTCGAGATCGGCGACGGCGCCACGATCCACTCCGGCGCGCACGTGATGGCCGGCTCGCGAATCGGTTCGCAGACGGTCATTTTCTCGGGCGCGGTCCTCTACGAAAACACGATCGTTGGCCCACGGTGCGTGATCCACTCCGGGGCCGTGTTGGGCGCGTACGGGTTTGGCTATTGCTCGGAGGAGGGGCGCCACCAGTTGTCGGCCCAGTTGGGAAACGTGGTTTTGGGGGCGGACGTTGAAGTGGGAGCCGCCACGACGGTCGATCGCGGCACCTATGGTCCCACGACCATCGGCGAGGGAACCAAGATCGACAACCTGGTGATGATCGCCCACAACTGCCGGATCGGTCGACACAACATGCTCTGTGCCCAAGTGGGGATTGCCGGGAGCACCACCACGGGCGACTACGTGGTGATGGCCGGGCAGGCCGGGGTGCGCGACCACGTACACATCGGCACCCGCGCGGTGCTCGGGGCCAAGGCCGGCGTGATGAACCACGTTCCCGACGACGCCCGCGTGGTCGGCATTCCGGCCACCCCGGAACGCGAGCAGATGGTCCAACTGGCCGCGCTCGGCAAGCTTCCGGCAATGCGCCGCCAGCTCAAGAAGCTGCAACACCTGGTCGACCGGATCGCCGAGTCGAGCGGCCTGGGCGAACTCGGCAACGCCGGCAAAGACGGCCAAACGCAATAGCGATAGAAGAGGCGGTTTCGTGGGGGGAGATCCGCAAGCGTTGAATTCCGCCGACGGCCAAACGCGAAGCCCACCCGAGCGCGTCGGGCTGATCGCCGGCTGGGGCCGGCTGCCCATCGTCGTGGCCGAAGCGCTCAGGCGGCAAGGTTCGCAGGTTTATTGCCTGGGCGCATGGGGACATGCGGACCCCTGCCTGAAAGACGTGTGCGACGAGTTCCGCTGGAGCGGGCTGGCCAAGTTCGGCCGCGCCGTCCGCTACTTCAAGCGTCACGGCGTGACCGACGCCGTCATGGCCGGCAAGATCCACAAGCGGTTCATGTTCCAGCCCTGGTTCATGATCCGCCAATTGCCCGATGTGCGGACGATACGAGCCTTCCTCCCCCATTTTCTCACCAGGCGAAAAGACTGTAAGGACGACTCGCTCTCGAACGTGGCGGTCGATCTGTTCGAGGCCGAGGGGATCCGGATCGGTCCGGCCACCGACTACGCCCCGGAACTCCTGGTTCGGCGGGGACCGCTCACCGAGCGAAGCCCTTCCTCGGGGCAACTCAAAGACATCCGGTTCGGCTGGGAGATGGCCAAGGAGATGGGCCGCCTCGACGTCGGGCAAAGCGTGGCGGTCAAGAACCTGGCCGTGCTGGCCGTCGAGGCCGTGGAAGGAACCGACGAGTGCATCCGCCGCGCCGGCCAACTGTGCCGCGCCGGCGGCTTCACCGTGGTCAAAGTCGCCAAGCCGCAGCAAGACATGCGGTTCGACGTTCCCACCGTCGGCCTGGGCACCCTCCAGACAATGCTTGACGCCGGCGCACGCGTCCTGGCCATCGAGGCCGCAAAGACCATCGTGCTCGACCAAGAGGAATTCGTCGATTTCGCGAACCGCAACAAGCTGATCGTCGTAGCGCTGGAAGATCCCGCGCCGCGGCGCGACGACGAGCCGTCGTCGGCCGAGGCAAACCACTAACTGGACTTTTGCAAAAGTCCAGCACTAATCACTAGTCCAGCAAGAAAGGACGAACTTCCCGGAGAAGCCGTGCCAGTCGAGGGAAAGGTAGAAGAACTTGGGGCGTCCTGACCATTCCCGCGGTCCAGGACGTTCCTCCCGCAAAAGTCCCGCCCCACTTCTCTATTCACAACATCCCACCAAACGACGCTGACCGGCACGGCTCTCCGGGATTTCTTCACGCCCGCACGGTCCGGCGGATTTCACGCTCGGGCGAGACCCCATGACGCGCTTTCTCCAGGTCCTCCTGATCGTTTCGACCGTCGCTCTTTCCTGGCTGGGGATGATGGTCGTGCACGAGCTCGGACACGTCCTGCACCTTTGGCTCTCCGGCGGCACGGTTGAGAAGGTGGTGCTTCATCCGCTGGAAATCTCCCGCACCGACCCGGGCGAGAACCCGCATCCGCTTCTGGTCGCCTGGGGCGGGCCCGCGTGGGGCTGTTTGATTCCCATCTTGCTCCTCCTGCTGGTCCGCGCGGCAGCCCGATCGTACGCCTACCTGCCCCGATTCTTCGCCGGCTTCTGCCTGATCGCCAACGGAGCGTACCTGTTCGGCGACTCTTTCGTCCGCGCCGGCGACGCCCGCGAGCTGATCGGGCACGGCACGCCGCAATGGGTTCTGATCGCCTGCGGCCTCCCGGCGATTGCCGCCGGCGTCCATCTGTGGAACGGCCTGGGCCCGCATTTTGGACTGGGACGAGCGGAAGGGCGAGTCGACCCCCGCGCAGCACTGGGCGTGACTCTCACCCTGGCAAGCCTGATCGTGCTGGAAATCGTGCTTTCCGGGCGATGAGATGAATGATCATCTCCGCATCACGAAAAAGGCGTAGCTGAAGTATTGCGAGCATTTCCCGAACACCGATGTCTCGTTCCGGGCTTCCGCCAGGACTTCCTCGGCCTCCGGAATTCCCTTCCATTTTTCTTCGTACTCCGGGATTCGTTTCGCCAGAGGGTCGTAGTACAGGTCGGTCCAGGATGACGCGGGCAGGACGAAGTGCTCGACGCTCTGGTAGCCGAGCCTCGATACGACCTCCAGCTTCCTTTCGACGGTGTCGATTTTCGGGTAATCCTGCCAGAACTCGACCGCTTCGCGGGGTGGATCAGGTTTGAGCCACACAGCCTCGCTAACGGCCACGTAGCCCCCCGGCTTGACGAACTCCTTCACCTTGGCCAGCCCCTCCTCGAACCCGATGAAGTAGATCGCCCCCTCCGACCAGATCACGTCGAAGCTGGAGGGCTCGAAGGTCATCTCGTTCATGTCGACCTGGACGGTCTCAAGCCGGCCCGCGAACCCTGCGCTCTCGGCAGCCTTTCTGACCCGCGAGATCATTTGGGGAAGCAGGTCGAGCGCCACCACGGTCCCCCCGGAGAGCCTGAGGAGTTCGACCGTCTGCATCCCCGGACCGCATCCGATGTCGAGGATCCTCGGCTCGGGCGGCAAAGACTTCATCATCTCGAACGCTTTGCGGGTAGATGCGTTGTCGCCGGGCCCCGCTCTGGGGAGGGAGCCGTAGAGTTCGATGAAGTAGTCCATTCGATCCATGCTGTCTCCTTCGACTGTGCTCCATAGCCATGCCCGTGCGCTGTTGGGAGCGTTGATGGCGGATCGCCCCCCTACTCCAGAACACAATACCCGACACCCAGGTTCGCGCGCAAGCCCTGAAGCACCCCGGTCGCCTGCCTTTCTTGGGTCTCGGCTATTTCGTCCGACGATCGCCCCTCTTTCGGCGGGTGCCGTACACGCTTGGCAGCCGGCGACATCGGGGGCATAATTAGGGGTGTGGTCGAATTGGGCCGGTAACCGTGGAGGCACCCGGTTCCTGCCCACACGAATTAAGGGGATCAAACATGCTGACCGCCAAACAGGTGCTTGACGAGTATTTCCTCGATGCCCGATGCATGCTGCTGGAGATCGCCGCCATGTTGGACCGCCACGACGCAGCCTCCGAGCGTACCGGCACCGCGGCGGATGACGGCGATCCGCGGTTGAAGAAGCTCTATCAGTCGCTCGGCATCCTGGCGGAGCGCGCCGCCGGCCCGAACCGGGCGGAACAGCTCTTGACCCTGTTCTCCGACCCGCCGGAAGGATGAAGGCGGAAGGATGAAGGATGAATGACGGAAGGGCGTCGTCTGAGAGGACGATAGGCGGTCATCGCCCGCTGGCCACAATCGGCGCCCGCCCGTCCTTTCTTGTTCATCCTTCCTCCTTCAGCCTTCAGCCTTCAGCCTTGTTCCGTGGAGATCACGATGCAAATCATTCAACCCCACTATCACGCGATCGCCCGAACCGCGCAGGATTACGAGCGGATGGCCATGTCGGGCGTGGTGGCCGTCGCCGAGCCCGCCTTCTGGGCCGGCTTCGACCGCATGTACCCGGAAACGTTTCTCGACTACTTCCGCCAGATCAGCGAGTTCGAGCCGACGCGGGCCGCACAATACGGCATCCGCCACTATTGCTGGGTGGCCGTCAATCCCAAGGAGGCGGAGAATCCCGAGCTGAGCCGGGCCGTGCTCG
>JBDRTC010000460.1:0-10512 GCA_043824335.1 Planctomycetota bacterium
GGACAGCGTCTTCGTGCGACTGGCACACGGTCTCGAGCCATCGCTCCGGCGCTTCGCCCGCCCGACGATAGCAGGCCGGCAACTCACGCCGGAGACGAGCGATCTCCCGCAGCGTTTCGTGATGCTTATCCCCTACGATGCGCATGGCCGGTTGCTTCCGTTGGAGCAGCTGGGAGATCTGGGCCGCTACCTGATGCGAGAGGACATTCGCGAGCGGCTACTGGCGCGCACATGCGTCAAACGCAAGCCGTGGTACGCATTTCACGAGACGCCAGCGCTCCCCGAGATCCTGCGCCCGAAAATCTTGTGCAAAGACATCGGCGAGACGCCACAGTTCTGGGTGGATCGGCCTGGTGGGATCGTTCCACGGCATTCCGTTTATTACCTCGTGCCGCGGGATCCAGCCGCGATCGACGCTATCCTCGGCTACCTGCGATCGCCCGCGGCTCATCAGTGGCTTCGCCAGAATTGCCAGCGGGCGTCCAAGGGGTTTTTGCGCCTTCAGAGTCGCGTCCTGCAAAGGTTGCCCGTGCCGGATGACGTGGTCCGGGCGGTTGCCGGCGGCCGTTCCGTTGTACGTGCGGGCTTGTCGACACGACAAAGGACGCTGGCCTTCATGCGATGAGCCCCGAATGAGCACACCGTCCGATGACGTGATTAACGAGATCAAGAGACGAGGTTTCCACAACCATCGGCTTGACGATCACTCCGCCGCGATGAGCCGAGGGATCCTGCGCGACCTGCGGGCCATGTGCGAAACGTTCGAGCGAGATTTCACCGGGGGCCGCATCCGAGAGTGGCTCGACTTCCCATCACCTGCCGGGCGGGCGCGCAAGTTGGACCTCGTCGTGGCCGAGCCGGCCGGCGAAACGGACGAGCCGGATCTCACACGCCTGCGCCTGTGCGTCGAGAACAAGTCCGTTGTTACCGCGCACCGCAACCGCACGAACCGCTACGACGACTTGAGCGACCTGGTCGGCGTGCTCCATCGGAACAAGCCGGCTGCCATCCTCGTGGCAACCGTGCTTGTCGGCCTTGCCGAGAACGTTCTGAACGTGCCCGATCGCGTGAGGCCGTTCCTGTCCCCCGACGAGTTCAACGGACAAGTCCTGCCGCGTCTTTCCAGTGGCGACGCGGGACTGTGGGATGCGTTTCCGAACGCTGTCAGCCGCAACCGCCCGGGAGACCCTGAGCGCACCGTGACGAAGTTCCGCGAACTGCCCACCCGCCCTCCGGGAAGAACCGACCTTGCAGCCTACGACTATGTGTTACTGGTGCCGGTCGTGATCGACAACGTCCACCCGCCCCGAGTCGCACGCGACAATCCGCTCGGTATCGACGTCGATGGAGAGTACCGTACCATGCTCGACCGCATCTGTAAGGCATACATGGCCAGATGGCACTTGTAGAACCATGTAAGCTCAAGCTTCCTTCCTTTGGTAACCCATTCACCTGCCGCCGCCGCGGAAGAGGTGGCCGAAGTCTTGGTCGTAGGGGGCCGGGGTGGCGCCGGGCATGTCGATGCGGGGGCGCGAGTAAAGCTCGGTCTTGCCCTCGGTGATCGCTTCGAGCATGGCGAGGTAGTCGGGATCGGTCTTGTCGGCGAATCGGGCCGGGGCCTGGCCGTCTTTGTCGGCGCACAGCTCGAGGCCGCCGGCCGCTTTGGCGAGCGGGGCGTTGAGCACCCGGCTGTACTCGGGGGGCGTGATCTCGACCGGCCCCTTCCCGGCGGCCAAGGGCACGCTCCTCGCGTGCGGCGGCGTCTGAAACCGTGGCTCGTGGCAGCCGATACAGCCCTGGTGCTCGCCGGGCACGAGCTGGGTAAATGACCCCATGCGGGAAAGCTCCTGGCCGTCGGCGTCGAGGGCCTGGAAGTAGAGTTCCGTGCCGGCCGGGGCTCGGAAGTGGGCGGAGCCGTCGGCCTCGACGGGCACGGTGCCAAGGTTCACCTTCACGTAGAAAGTGCCCGCCCCGATCACCGGGTCGACGATGTCGTGGCCGTTGAAATACGCCCTCGCGCCCCGGTTGTTGGTCGGCTTGCGGACCTGCGACATCACCCGAAGCTCCTTGACCTCCCCTCGCTCGACTCCGGTGAGCCCCCGGTAAACGTCGGCCAACAGGAACGTGCCGAACTCCTCGCCGGTGGCCGCGTGGGCGGCGACTTGGTGCGGATGCCGCCGCGGCGCCAGCGGCACCGGGTTGAAGCAGGAAATATTCTCGTCTTCCAGGAGCAGGATCTTCTCCCCGTTCTCGTCGAGCAGGTAAAGGCGGTAGCGCTCGGGGCCACCAGCGGGGCCGCCGTAGGCGACCAGAAACAGGTCGCGGTCGATCGGGTACGGGTCGCGGTAGGACCAGTAGAAGAGCTGGTCGCCCGGCTGCCAGTTGGGATCGTTGGTGGGCACGTACGGGATCTCGGGCGTGATGTTCCGCAGGGCTTTGGGGTTTTCCACGCCGAGTTGCCGATCGAGCCGTCGTCCAAGACGTGGGGCGAGAAATCGGCCAGCGTGCCGAACTGAATGCGGCGGATGTTCGAGCCGTCGCGGTCCATCACGAACATCGCCGAGGCGGCCGCGTCCTGGCACATGGAGAACGAGCCGGCACGGGTGGAAACGAAGCAGATTTTCCCGTCGGGGAGATAGACCGGCGAGACGTCGTGGAACCGTCCGGCGGTGATCTGTCTCAGGCCGCTCCCGTCGATGCCGATCTCGTAGACGTGAAACGAGTCCTTGCCCTGCTCGCTCAAGTCCATCCAGGAGAAGAGCAGCTTCCGGGCATCGCAGGAGACGCTCATGTCGAAGACGACGCCCGTTTCGCTCGGGAAGATTTCCCTCGCTCCCGCTTCGGGATGCCCGGGATCGTAGACGCAAATGCCGCCGCCGGGACTGAACACGTCCCAGCACA
Organism: Planctomycetota bacterium; assembly: GCA_043824335.1. Taxonomy (GTDB): domain Bacteria; phylum Planctomycetota; class Planctomycetia; order Pirellulales; family Thermoguttaceae; genus JBDRTC01. The sequence continues at coordinate 2,902 of JBDRTC010000460.1, forward strand.
AGAGCACGCCGCCCGCCCCGGGGCTGCGGAAGTGATGCCGTTTTACAAAGGCGATTGGCGGGCAACGGTCGCGATAGCCGCTCAGCCGCTCCTCGGTTTGCCTCGCTCTTTCTTTCCGCCGCCCGGCATCGCGATTGAGCCATTCGGGATCGTCGACGTCGAACCCCACCACCTGCACGTACGTGTGGGTCGACTGCGTGTCGTTGATCGGCTCCAGTGCGATCGCCGCCCGGGCAGCCAACAGCGCCGCCGAAACGACGGCAAGGATCATTCGAGGCCACTTCTTTCGGCTCGGCATGAAGCCACACTCCCGCTCCTGTGGGACAAGAGGTACCGCATAGTATAACCGTTCAGGCTCGGTTGGCAGAGGTGGCTTCTCGGGAAGAAAACCCCTGCGCCGGCCGCCGAACGCCACAGTCGAACGTGACGTGCCACGAATCGCCAGGACCTGGAAATTCGTTGACGGGCGGGGAGCCGGCCGGTAGGCTTCGAGAGAGCGTTTTGCCGGACGCGAGGCCCGGCTGTGAGAAGACCCGCTTCAGGAGAACCGAAGATGCGCATGTTTGAAAGAGCGAGAAAGCTGATTTCTTGGGTGGCGTTGGGCGGCGTCGGGTTGGCCGTTTGCTTGTTGGTGCGGTATCCGACGGTGGCTGCCGACGCGAAGCCGGGGGCGCTCGAGTCGCGGGTCGTCGCCCTCTCGGATGCGGCCTCCCATACGGCCGATTGGGGCGAGATGCGGCGGTACTTTACCGGCGAGACGTTCGCCACCAAGGACGTGCTCGTCGCCGTGGCCATCGTCGAGCCGGACAAGGCCGTCCATCGGGCCCACCGGCACCCGCACGAAGAGTATCTCCTGCTCGTCCGAGGCTCGGGGACCTGGTCGCTCGACGGCAAAGAGTCCGAGGCGAACGCGGGCGACATCCTCTACGTCGAGCCGTGGGTCTACCACGGGCTGACGAACACGGGCCAGGAGAAGTTGATCTTTGCGGTCATCCGGTACAACGGAAAGGGCGTCGATGTTCCGCCGCGGCCGGACGACCGACCCGACGAGTTGTAGGGGTAAGGGATGAGGGGTGAGGGATGAGGGGTGAGGGACGAGGGGTGAGGGACGAGGAAGAAAGGACCGGTGTGCGTCACTGCTTGGGCCTGCGAGACTGCCCGAGAAGCTTCAAGGGAAGTAGCTGGATCAGCCCGACAATTGCCCCGCCGAAAGCCCATGCGCGTGCAAGGTACGAACGATCTGGGACAACTCGCCCATTGATCCCTTCCCCCCGACCCCTCACCTCTCTCCCCTCACCTCTCTCCCCTCCTCCGTCATCCCTCGCCCCTTCATCCCCCGGCGTTTCGACTCCCACGGCGGCGGCCTGCTTGCGGAGTGCGGCGGCGGGCGTTGGGGATTCGGCCAAGAGACGCAGCAGGTCTGGGAATTCGTTAAGCGCGGCCACGGCCCGGGCCCATTGCTCGGCGGCGTCGGCCAGCGGCTCGACGTTGGCGGGCGCTTCGCGGCGGATGCGATAGACGGTTTGTCCATCGACGCTCGTCTTTTGCCCGCCGCGCTCGAGGATCACCCGATCGGCCACGGCGATGAGGCGGCCGGCGAAGCGGGTGATGGTTTCGTCTTCGGGCATGCGGGGCCGGGTGGTGTTCCGGTAGCGGTCGGCAATTTGCCAGCCTTGAGCCCGCATCCAGGCGTGGCCCCGGATCACGCCGATGATCGTTCCCGCGGTCGCCGCGTTGTTGTCGGCGTCCCAGCCGAAGTCGGCCGGGATCTCGACCCACGGCCCGGGGACGTCCGCGGCCGGAGTTGCCGAGGCGCCCGAGAGCAAGAGGAGGGTGAGCCATAGACGTGGTCGGTTCATGGTTTCCAAAGCAGCCGGCTGAAAAAGGCGAGTAGACCCATTGTGTACGAAAACGGTAGCGAAACGGCGCTCGGCTCCCTGTAATCTCCGGTGTCCGGCCCATCCACTTCGGATGCGAGGGTTTTTGCCGGAACGGCAAATTGTAACGGTTTCGCGGAAATTTCCGGATGGGCAGGTAGCGCTGGTGGCAACAGAGAACCTCAGGGCTCTCGCGGCGCCAGCCGATTCAGTGTTGAGGGATCGCCGGAAGCGGTCACATCGAGGGAAGCTGGCAGTGGGCGGTTGCGCGATCGTTGGTCGTGCCGTTGGTCCCCTTTTTTCCCTCTGGTACCAGGACTGACCGGTTGTTCAGGTGTAAACGGTTTCCTTCTAACCTCGAGGAGCGATCATGAAACGGATTTCTCTCTTATGGCTGGCCGCCGTGGTGGCGGCCGTGCTGGCCGCGGGCCCGGCAGCGGCTCAACAGGCCTGCGAAACGGATTGCGGCGCGTGCGACGCCCCCTGTGCGGGGGGGTGGCTCGACGGGTGTGGTGATGGTGGCGGGCTCGTCTTCGACGTGGAGTTGACGTTCTTGCGCTACTTCCAGGAAGGGGGCGTGACAGACGTCCTCGGCGCTCCTGCCGAGTTCGACTATGAGTTGGCGCCCCGGTTTGAGTTGGGTTACGTGGGAGCCGACGGCCTGGGCTTGCGAACCCGCTATTGGGAACTCGATGCCGCAGCCACTTCCACCGCGGGTAACCCTGTCGGCGTGAACGCGTACAACCTCGACATCGAGCTCTTCCAGGTATACGACCTGGGGCGCGACACCACGCTCGAGCTCTCCGCCGGTCTCCGCTACGCCGAGCTGTGGCAAGACGCGGCCAACCTTGCAGTCCCCATGACCGTCATCAGCAATTTCAGCGGCTTTGGCGGGACGATGGCGGCGGAAGTTAAACGCGATTTCCTCAACGGTGACCTCTATGCCCGAGCGCGATTGTCGCTGCTCATGGGCGATGCGGGTATCCGCAACGTTATCCCCGACGGGCCCGTGGTGGCGTCCTTCGCCGACGATTGCACGGCCACGCAGACCGAGCTGGCCATGGGCTACGAAGTCAGTCGTTGCTTCGAAAGCTTGGGGGTCGCTACCCTTCGCGCCGGCGTCGAGTGGCAGAACTGGGCCAACATGGCCGTTGCCGACACCGCCTTCGGCGGGATTGGGGACGGCGACGTGATGGAGGACGCCGGTTTCGCCGGTTTCGTTGTCGGACTAGGTCTGGAGAGATAAGCCTCCTTGGGCTCGACGTACACGACCGCGTTGCCATAGTGGTTTCCTTGGGCGGCGTCGAATACTGGCCCAAAGCGGCAAACGTAGAATCTGATTACTGCGGAAAATCATCGGCGTCGCCCGAGGTCCACGCACCCTCGGGCGACGTTTTTTTGTTCCCATCGAGCGGTTCGGATTCTTGGGGATAGGCAGCGTCTCGCGATTATTCAAGATGCTCCGGCGCGGCGTCGATAAGAGTTACAGGCCGGAGGTCGCATCGGTTTGACGCGAGGACCACACGTGTACCGCTCGAATCCCAGGCGAAAGCCGCACTGGGCGACTCTGCTCGCCGCACTGATCCTGCCGATGGGCTGCACGTCGACGTGGACTCTCTCGAAGAGTCCGGGTCGACGAAAAAAGGCGCGTTTGTCGCTCGGAACGGGGCCACGTGCTTTGGCACGTTTTCTTAGGGTCGCGCCACCTCAGAGGGCACGCCCCATCGTTATGGCAACTCGTCCGAAGGCGACAAACACGCCCACAAACTGTCTAACGAAATGTCGATACTGAAGGTTCGCTCCCAAAGGTCAGAGAAAAAAGGCTCGGGGAAAACCGGTTGTCAAGTCCGGGGATCAGCCGAACTCGATTTCCAGCCACCGGCCGCGCCGGATTTGAGATCGCCGGCCGGCTGCACGCGCATGCTCCGGCAACCAGCGGCGCCAGTGAAGGGCACTCGGCAAGCGGAGCCGAGCACCCTGTCAGAACGGACCCGAGCGGGCAAGCCTCATGATGCACTCCCCCTACGGTTCCCGTAGGCCCCAGGGAGGCGTCGAAGAACATACCCGGCGTGGGGTGTCAGCGGCAACGAGACGAGAGCCGCAACACCGCCCGGGCAGTCAACCTCCCCCAGGCCAAACCGAATCTGATATTATCCTACTCCAAAGAAACGTTTTGGCAAGACCAATTTTCCAGCCGGCCCGGACCGATGGCCGGATCGAGCCCCCCAAACGGCCTGGAAACTCGGCCCGCTCACGTGCCGGTCGCGGCCGGGAGTCGGGCCGGGACCGGGAGCCGGATCGTGAATTGCGTGCCCCGGCCCGGCTCGCTCTGGACTTGAATCCGGCCGCCGTGGGCTTCGATGATCTTGCGGGTGGTGGGGAGCCCCAGGCCGGAGCCGCCTCGCTTGGTGGAATAGAAGGCGTCGAAAATGTGCCCAAGCGTTTCTTCGTCGATCCCACAGCCGGTGTCGATCAGGTCCAGCGCGACCCCTTCGCCGATGACACTCGTACGAACGACCAACTGGCCGCCGTCCGGCATCGCCTGCTGGGCGTTGAGCACCAGGTTCAACAGCGCCCCACGAAAGACTTCCCGGTCCAAGAGCACGGTGGGCAGGTCGCTGGCCAGGTAGTCGGCCAATTCAATGCCCGCCTCCCGGGCCTTGGGCTGGAAGAAGTCGAGCACCTCTTTGACGTGCTGGTTCAGATTGGTCGGTTCGAGTTTCAGCCGGCGGACCTTGGCGAAGTCGAGAAAGTTATCGAGGAGTTCCTCGAGTCGCCGGCATTCTTGCTGGACGACCTTCACCTTGGCCAGCGCCCGGCGATCGCGGGGGTTCTCCGAGCTGCCGAAATCCTCCGCCAAAAGCTCCATGTTCAAGCGGATGGTGGAGAGCGGGTTCTTGATCTCGTGGGCCAACCCGCCGGCCAGCCGCGCGATCTCGGTGTATTGATCGACCAGCTTCCGGTTGACGTCGGTCTCGGAATCGGCAGATGGCGTCATCCGCTGCACCCTCGATCGCTTTAGCAGCCCGTCGAACTGCTTCGAGTTCGACCCTACTGCTGGGCTGCCGCCGCCGCTGCCTCTTCCTTCATGACGACCTTGCGGCTCAGCTTGACGCGGTCCTGGTCGTCGACGGCAATCACCTTGACCTTCATCTGGTCGCCGATCTTACAGACGTCGGCCACGCTGTCCACGTAGCCGTCGGACAGCTCGCTGATATGGCACAGGCCGTCCTTACCCGGCAGGATCTCGATAAAGGCGCCGAAGTCCTTGACGCTGGTCACCCGGCCGTCGTAGATCCGGCCCACCTCGACCGACGCCGTGAGCGCCTCGACCTGCGCCAGCGCCTGGTGGGCCCCTTCGGCGCTGTGCGAGGCGACGGTCACGGTGCCGTCGTCCTCCACGTCGAGCGACGCGCCCGTGCGCTCCTGGATGGCCCGGATGGTCTTCCCGCCGGGGCCGATCAACAGCCCGATCTTGTCCGGATCAATGTGGGTTCTCAGCAGCCGGGGGGCAAAACTGGAGATCTCGTCGCGAGGCCGCGGAATGGCCGTGAGCATGGTGCGGAGGATCTCGATTCGGGCTACCCGCGATTGCTCCAGGGTGGCCCGGAGGATCTCCTCGCTGATGCCGTCGATCTTCAGATCGAGCTGAATGCCGGTGATTCCGTTTTGGGTCCCGGCGATTTTGAAGTCCATGTCGCCGAAGTGGTCTTCGTCGCCGAGGATGTCGGTCAAGAGGACCCAGCGGTCCCCCTCTTTGACCAGCCCCACGGAGATCCCGGCCACAGGGTTGGTGATCTTGACCCCGGCGGCCATCAACCCCAACGTGGCCCCACACACGCTGGCCATGGAGCTGGAGCCGTTGGATTCGAGGATGTCGGAGATGATCCGGATCGTGTAGGGGAAGTCCTCGGGGCTGGGGAGAATCGGCTTGACACTTCGTTCGGCCAGGGCCCCGTGGCCGAATTCGCGGCGGCCCGGCCCTCGGATGGGTCGACACTCCCCGACGCAAAACGGCGGGAAGTAGTAATCAAGCATGAACTTCTTGGTGTACTCCTCGACCAGCCCGTCGACCCGCTGCTCGTCCCGCGTCGTTCCCAGCGCGACCGAGATCAACGCCTGGGTCTCGCCTCGCTGGAACAGGGCCGATCCGTGCACGCGGGGCAGGAGATCGACCTTGCAGACGATCTCGCGAAGCTCATTGCAATCGCGGCCGTCGGCGCGGGTGCCCGCAAGGATCAGATCCCGCACGATTCGGGCTTCCAGGTCGTGCCAGGCTTTTTTCAGGGCTTGCGGGTCGATCGCGTCCTTGGCCTCCGGGTCGGGGATCAACTCGGCGGTGGCCTTCTCCTGGAGCGCTCCACAGGCATCGGCCCGGGCCTGCTTCCCCTCGGTCTGCTTCGCCTCTCGAAAGGCGTCGTAGTACCGGTCCTTGAGCAGGTCGTCGAGACCGTCGGACTCGGAGTCCACGACCTCGATCTTCTCGGGGTTGACTTGCTCAATCATCTCCAACTGGAGGTCGCAAATCTCTTGAATGTAACCGTGGGCCGTCATGATCGCCTGGGCCATCAGGTCCTCGGGCATCTCCCGGGCGAAGCCCTCGATCATCAGGATCGCGTCCTTCGAGCCCGAAACGATCAGGTCCAGGTCACTGGTCTCCAACTGATCGTGCGTGGGGAAGGGGACAAACTCCCCTTCGATGTACGCCAACCGCACCGAACTGATGGGCCCTTGAAACGGCAAGGGCGAGACCGACAACGCCGCCGAGGCCCCGTTCATCGCCAGCACGTCGCCGTCGTTTTGCCGGTCGCTGGCCATCACGAAGGCCTGAACCTGGACCTCGTCGTTGAATGCCTTGGGGAACAGCGGGCGGATGGGTCGGTCGATCATCCGCGCCGTGAGGGTTTCCTTCAGCGTGGGCCGACCTTCCCGTTTGAGAAACCCTCCGGGAAACTTCCCGGCCGCCGCCACGCGCTCTCGATAGTCGCACGTGAGCGGAAAAAAGTCGATTCCCCGCCGCGGTGGGCCGGTCGCGGTGGCACAGAGGACAACCGTCTCCCCATAGCCGACCAGGCAACTGCCGGCCGCCTGTTTTGCAAGCTCTCCGGTCTCAAGCCAAAGAGTCTCCGTTCCGATCCGTTTTTCAACACGTACTTTCAATTTCTTCCTACCCTTCACTTACGTTGTGCCACACGGCGAGCCTACCTCGGAAGCGAGAAAAGCGTAGCGGGCGCTACTTGCGGATTTCGAGGCGCCGCAGGATGTCGAGGTAGCGTTGCGGATCCACCTTCTTGAGGTAATCGAGCAACCGCCGCCGACGGCTGACCAGCATCAAAAGACCCCGTCGACCGGCGAAATCCTTCTTGTGCGTCCGCAAGTGCATGGTCAGCCCGTTGATTCGGGTCGTGAGAATGGCGATCTGCACTTCAGCGGAGCCGGTGTCACCCTCACTTCGCTTGAACTGGCCAATCAGGTCCTGTTTCCGCTCTCTGGTAATAGTCATCTCGTGCCGCAAGTCCTCTAGCCCGAACGGTTTGTGACGCTTCCTTCCGAAGAACGCTCCTCCCGCCGTGTCCACTAAAACTCTACCCAAAACTTGTGATACCAACACACTCGAACGGTAAGTTTACCACTCGTCCGGTATTTTGCAACGGGGGTTCCCGATTCGTGCCCAACCGGTGGGCCGCTTGCCCCAAACTCCTTAACTTGTTCCCAAGCTCCGCTTGGGAACACT
>JBDRTC010000461.1:0-14620 GCA_043824335.1 Planctomycetota bacterium
CCCGTGAGCCCCTGAAGCGCGAGTTGGAAATGAGCCATCCCGATGGGAAGATCACGCGACGCTCGATGCTCGCCCGCAGTGCGCAGGCGACGGCGATCGCGGCCGTGTCGTCCGGCCTGCGGCCGCTTGGCGCGGGGGAGAACCCCGCGTCGCCGGCGCGTGGAGCGGTTTGGGACATGCACGGCCATCTGACCGGCGCCAGCGGAACGCCCGAAGAGAAGATCGCCCAATTGCTCGAGCACGCCGATCGCATGGGCATCGAGCGGCTGGTCCTTTTCATGGGCTACCCGTTCGTGCATGACCCGTCGCCCGAGGAAGTTCGCCGGCAAAACGACCAGGTGCTGGCGGCCCTGAAACATTCGGGCGGCCGGGTGCTCGGGTTTGTGTATCTGAACCCAAAGCATACCGAGGAGAGCCTCCGGGAGCTGGACCGCTGCGTGCGTGACGGGCCCATGGTCGGCGTGAAGCTGTGGGTTGCAGTACGGTGTTACGAGGAGTGTGTCGACCCGATCGTCGAGCGTGCCGTCGAGCTCGGGGCGCCGGTGCTCCAGCACACGTGGCTGAAGACCACCGGCAATTTGCCGGGCGAGTCGACGTCGGAGGATCTGGCCCAACTTGCCGCCCGCCATCCGAAGGCTTCGTTTATCGCCGCGCACGTCGGCGGCCAATGGGAGCGCGGCATCCGGGCGATCCGCGCGTCGACGAACGTGACGGCGGAAATTTGCGGCTCCGATCCCACGGCCGGCATGGTGGAAATGGCGGTGCGCGAACTCGGCGCGGATCGCGTGATGTACGGGAGCGACTACGGAGGCCGCAGCTTCGCCTCGCAGTTGGCGAAAGTCTACGGGGCCGATGTCCCCGAAGAAGCCAAGCGGCTGATCCTCGGGGAGAACATCCGGCGTATGCTAAGACCCATCCTCGCGTCAAAGGGAGTCCAGGTATGATCGTCGACGTGAACGTGAGCCTCTCGCGGTGGCCGTTCCGCAAGCTCCCCTGCGACGAGACGCCCAAGCTGATCGACCGCCTCAAGACCGGCGGCGTCACCCAGGCGTGGGTGGGCAGCTTCGACGGCCTGTTGCACCGCGACATCGGCGGGGTCAACGCCCGGCTGGCCGACGAGTGCAACACCGTGGGGGGCGGTCTCTTCGTCCCGTTCGGCTCGGTGAATCCCAAGCTGCCCGATTGGCGGGAAGACGTCCGCCGCGTGGCGGAGGATTACCGCATGCCCGGGATCCGCCTTCATCCCGGTTACCACGGGTATTCGCTCGACGATCCGGTTTTTGCCGAGCTTCTCACGCTGGCCGACGAGCGGAAGCTGATCGTCGAGCTTGCCTTGCGGATGGAGGACCCGCGAACGCACCACCCCTTGATGCCGGTGCCCGACGTGGCCCCGGGCCCGCTCGCGGATCTGGTGGCTGCCCGGCCGGGCTTGCGCCTGGTTCTGTTGAACGCGCTTCAGACGGTCCGCGGCCCTGCACTCAACCGATTGATCGAGGCGGGCAACGTCTGCTTCGAGATCGCGACGCTGGAGGGCGTCGGCGGCATCTTGAACCTGCTGGCGAGCGTGCCCGCGGAGCGGGTTCTCTTCGGGTCCCACTTTCCGTTGTTCAACCTCGAATCGGCGCTTCTGAAGCTCCGTGAATCCGAACTCTCCTCTTCGCAAACGGAAGCCGTCACGCATGAAAACGCCGAGCGACTCCTGCGAAGTTAACGCGGCGGAGCCGATTAGCCCGGATTATTCATAACACTGGGAGAACATACGCGGTGTGCCACTGCTTCGGCAGAAGCAGTGTCGGAGTCACGTGTCGGGCACTGCTTGCCTTGCGTCAAGCAGTGGCACATGCTTGGGAACAATCCGGGTCAGGCGGGCGCGAGCGTCGCGTCCATCTCGCTCTGCTGCGCTTTGAGCCGCCGGATCTCCTGCTGATAGCGGAGCTGGTCCGTCTGCCACCTCTGGGTCAACTCGTTGAAGACGGCCTCCTGACGCTCCATCTCCTCTTCTCGGGCGATCAGGCGTTGGGCGTACCCCTCGATCTCCTGCTGGCGGTCGGCGGCCCACTGTTCGAACTCCTCCTTTTTCCCGAGGAGTTTCTGGTGCTCTTCGGCGAGCCGATTGCGGAGTATCCGCAGCTCCTTTCCCTTTTCCGCCAGTTCGGCGTTGGCCGCCCGATAATGGTCGGCCAACTTGGCCCGAACCTTTTCGAGAGATCGCGTCGTCGTCGCGGGGGACGCCGAGCCGGAGAGTTGCACCCGGAGCTCCTCGGTCGCCAGCCGGATTTCCAGCGTTTCGCGGTGCATCGTCTCCAACTCGGAACGCAACTGCTCCAGCGCCGTTTGGCATTCGTCGACGTGCTCGCTGCGACGCTCCAGCGACTCGCGTTTCGCCTCCAACTCGGCCAGGGCAAAGCGCTCGGCGGCCGCCATGCGCCGTCGCTCGGCGCGGGCCTGCTCCCGCAGGGTCCGGCGGTCCTCGGCCAACTGCTCGCGGAGCTTGTCGGCTTCGGCACGGGCGTCGGCCGCAAGGGCTTCGGCCTGGTCGAGCTGTTCTTGCCGAGCTTCGAGGGCCCGGGTTGCCTCGCGGAGCTGTTCTTCCCGTTGGAGCAGTTCAGGGCTGGGTTGACAGGCCTGTTCGCGGAGCCTGGCGGCCTCGGCTTCAGCGGCCCGACGCCGCCGCTCGACACCGTCCAACATCTGCCGGACCAGTTGCTGCGACGCCTCGCGATGGGTGTCGATTTTTTGTTTCTGGTATCGCAACGCCTCTCGGGCCCGCTCGCGTTTCCTTCTTGCGGCTTCCTCGGAATTCCTGAGCGAAGCGGCCAACACATCGAGTTGCTTTTCGCGAAGGCCGACTGCTTCTTCGCGGCGGGCCAGATCGTCCAGAGACTTCCGGCCCCGCTCGCGTTCGGCTTCCGCGGCGACGATATCGTCCTCGCGTGCCTTCAGTTCCCGCGCTTTCTCTTCCAACAGCGCGGCCCGCTCGTTCAGAGACATTCGCTCGCTGCGAGCTTCGTTCTCAAGCCGGGCGAGCTGCGCGTGCAGTTGCGATTCGCGGTGATCGAGATCCCTTTGCCGCCCACGCAAGTATTCCGCCAATTGGACGGCCTGGGCACGGATCTGCTCTCCCAAGGGCGCGGCGCCAGCCGTCTCGGTCGCGACGGTCGCTTTCTCCCGAACCTGTGGCCCCTTGACGGGGGGAGGCTCCGGCTGGGCCCTGATTAGCAGGTGGGCCGCGTCGATTCGCGTTTCCGGCATCGCCCCGGCGCCGACCGGGGCAACGGCACTGGTGGAGTCAGGCGTGGACATCTTGGTTGGCCTCACAAGCAGAAGAGGGGAGCCTTGCCGCGCGACACCTTCCTCGCAATCGTCAAGGTTTTCCCAGTCTGCTTAATCGGCACGTTGGCCAGGCGAGTTGACTCCAAGCAGCGGACAGAGCGCCAAAAGTCGCCTGTCTCGGCTTGGAGCCCGGAAAAAACGCGGACTCCGGCGATGGTGGGAAGCATGGGGAGAATGGGGGACCGCGAGGGGCCACTCGGTACCACGGGGGCCCAGCCCCTGGCTGGCAGACGGGGCCTACAAGCCGAGGGCTTGGTCGATGGCGTCCTGCAATCGGTGCTTTGGCTTGATGCCCTCGATGCGGTCGACCACTTCCCCGTCTTTGAAGAACAGCAGCGTGGGGATGCTGCTAACGCCGTACTTGGTGGCGGCGGCGCGGTGCTCGTCGATGTTGATTTTCGCCATCTTGACCGACCCTGCGTTCTCGCTGGCCAACTCCTCCACCACCGGGGCGATCATCCGGCACGGCCCGCACCAGGGCGCCCAGAAATCGACCAACACCAGCTCCGTCGCCTGGAGGACCTGAGACTCGAACTCGCTGTCGGACAATTCGGTGACGTTGGCCATTTCCGCGGAACTCCTTCCTGATTTCATGTCTACTGGCGGCTGCCATGCCCAAGGTTGGCGGGTCGTGAGTCCCCCGCGGACGGGCACGACAGCGTGTGGAAAGCTTGTCGACGCTCGTCTAAGGATTATAGTCGCCGAGCCGAGGTGGTCAACGAAGCCGCTAATCACCCGGGCCCGAATCGGATTCCGGGGCAATCAGCTTGGCCAACGCCGAGCGGAGCTGCTTCATGGTGATCGGCATCGACAGGGCCACGCGGTGCTTCGCGGTGTCGGCTTCGTCGATCAATTTTTTCTGGCTCCCGTCAACCAAAAGGACGGCCGGGACCGCGTCGATACTCCTATCCTGGGCGAAGCGGTTGAACGCGTCCAGGGCCGAGCGGCCGATCTCCTGTGCGTTGAAGACCACGCAATCGGCGGTGGTCGGGTCCTGGCGGAACCGCTCCACGGCCCGGTGCGGATCGCTGGTCAACAGCACCCGGTATCCGGCCCTTTTCAGCCCACCCCGGAAGAGGTCCTGCATCTTGGCGTTCGACTCGACCACCATGACCGACGGAAGGTCCTTCTGGTTCTTCTTTGCTTCGACCGCCAGACGCTCTCGTTCACGCTTCCGGTCGGTCTCTTCGGCCTCTTGCCTGGCCTCGACAGACATTTGCCGGGCGGCAATGCCCAGGTCTTTGATCACCTCGGCGGGCGTCTGGTAGCGGCGAGCCGGGTCCAGCGCCATGGCCTTGTTCACCACGATCGTCACGGCGTGGGGGATCTCCGGGTCGACGTCTTGAATGGGCGTCATTTCCAGGAAACGGGTGCGGCTGAGCCGTTGCAGCCGGTCGGTCGTCTCCGATAACGGCGGGCTGCCGATCAACATGTGGTAGTACATGCAGCCGAGGAAGAAGATGTCGCTCCGCGTGTCGGCGCGCTGAACTCCTGTGGCCCGCTCGAGTGCCGCGTAGTCGATGGTCCGGGCGCTGGTGTGCTCGCCGATGAAATCGTCGGCCGACTTTTCGTCGATCACCGCCAGGCCGAAATCGACCAGCTTCGGCTCCCCGCGGCTGGAGACCAGCACGTTGCTCAGCTTCAAATCGCGGTGGGTCAGTCCCTGCTCGAACGCGTGGCGCAGACCGCTGGCGATGCCAACAGTCAGCCGGGTCGCCTCGGGTGGATCCATCTTCTTGCGGATCTTCATCAATTCCCGCAGGCTCCACCCCTCGACGAACTCCATCACCAGGTAGTGAGTCGACCCGTGGGAGCAGACGTCGTAAATAGGCACGATGTTCGGGTGCTTCAGCGCGCGGCCCAGGTTACCCTCCCGGGAGAAGAGGCCGGCTTGGCTCGGATTGTCGCTGAACCGGCGGCGGAGCACTTTGATGGCCCCCACCTGGCCGGTTTCCTTGTGTACCGCCCGATACACCCGGGCAAACGTACCGGTGCCCACCAGGTACAACACCTTGTAGTCGCCGAAGTAGAAGCCGGTGCGTTCTCCCTTCACCAAGCGATCGACCTGATAGTTGGTCAGGAACTCCCGCCGGACCAACACCTGCAGGAACTCCTGGCAACTCACGTTGCGGCTGCCCAGCTCGGCCCAAACCCCCTGCAGTTGCCGTTCGGTCATTAGCCCCAGGTCGAGCGCGCGATCGGCAATCTCCGAAGCGGATGGGTCGGCCATGGCGAGGACACCCCTTCTGTAGAGGCTCTTTTCAGACACCAGATGGTGTTGCTTCAGTTGGCCCCACGGGCACGACTTTATCCTAGTCGAGCCGGCCGGATCCCGCAACGCGCGCCCGGGACGGGTAGTGGTACAGTTTGGCCGAAAAAATGCCTGTGTAAAGGAAAAACGGTCCGCTGTGGTTGCATGCCCCCGAGTTTGGGTGTAAAGTGGCAACTATTCTCAAAATACAAAGGGGGGTCCGCAATGGCCAGAAGGGTTAAGCCAGCAGCCCCGCTGAATCCTACCTATGAAGGGGCGGCTAAGATTGTTCGCGGTCTAGTTGACGATTTCGAGAAAGACGAGCGTTATTATCTCTCTTCCGCCTACAATGAGGCTCAAGCTCGCAAAGACTTTATCGACAAGTTCTTGATTGCCTTCGGCTGGGACGTGAACCACGACCAGCAGACCAACCCCTATGAGCAGGAAGTTAAAGTCGAGCGGGGCGTTGCAACGGGGGTTGGTCAGCGCCGGGCCGACTACGCTTTCTATCTTGCGCCGAATTTTCACGATGTTCGGTTTCTCGTCGAAGCCAAGAAACCCTTTATGGAAATCGGAACGAAGGAAAACTACTTTCAACTAATCCGCTACGGATGGAATAGCGACACGCCGCTAGCGGTCCTCACCGATTTTGAGCAGTTTCATGTCCTGGACTGCCGTTACAAGCCTGATCTTGACAGCGCACTCAACCGCGCCGTCGCCAAGTATCACTACAGCGACTACACCAAGCGCGAGAAGTTCGCGGAAATCTATTGGCTGTTCTCCCATGAAGCCGTTGCCAGCGGCTCGCTGGAGAAACGCGCCAAGCAACTCCCCAAGCCTCGCGGCAAGGCCAGGCAGCGCGGCCTGTTCCCGGGTGGCTACCAGAGCATTGACGAATCCTTCCTCGCCGAACTCGACCAGTACCGCACTTCCTTGGCCCGGAACTTCAAGAACCGGAATCCGAAGCTCGATAGCGAGACGTTGACCGAACTTGCCCAGCGCACTCTGGACCGGCTCGTCTTTCTCCGTTTCCTCGAAGACAAAGGTATCGAAGCGCAACGCCTCGTGGAACGCTTCGGCGACAAAGGTACGGCCTGGGAAGACTTCATCGCGGCCAGCCGTCGCCTCGACGGCATCTACAACGGCATCGTCTACAAGCACCACGACATCCTCGACGGCGCCAAGTTCCGTGTGGACGACCACGCCTTCGCCGACATCTGCGAAAGTCTCGCCCACATCAACTCTCCCTACGACTTCAACGCCATCCCGATCCACATCCTCGGCTCGATCTATGAACGCTTTCTCGGCAAGGTCATCGTCGCCACCGATAAGCGCGTCAAGGTTGTGGACAAGCCCGAAGTCCGCAAAGCCGGTGGCGTCTATTACACCCCCGAATACATCGTCCGCTACATCGTCGAGAACACCGTCGGGAAACTCATCGCCGGGAAGACGCCTAACCAGATCGCCGAGATGCGCTTTGCCGACATCGCCTGCGGCAGCGGCTCGTTCCTGCTTGCCGTCTTCGAGCTGCTGCTGAACTACCACGGCCACTACTACAACGAAAACCCCGGCAAGGCCCGCAAACGCGACTGCATCCAGCGCGACGGAAGACTCTACCTGTCGCTCCGCAAGAAACGGGAAATCCTGCTGAACAACGTCTACGGTGTGGACATTGACGCCCAAGCCGTCGAGGTCTGCCAACTCTCGCTCTACCTGAAACTGCTCCAGGAAGAGACGGAAGCCAGCGCGCACCAGTACCTTTTGGACTTCGCAAAACAGGCACTGCTGCCGTCGCTTGACAAGAACATCGTTTGCGGCAACTCGCTCATCGGCATGGACATTCTGGATGGTCAGCTTTTCGCCAGCGACGAGGAACGCAAACTCAACCCCATGAACTTCGAGGACGCCTTCCCGGAAGTGATGCAGCACGGCGGTTTCGATGCCATCGTTGGCAATCCGCCGTATGTGCGCCCCCACAACTTGACGCCTCAGATGAAAAAGCTTCTTTGGGCGCGCTACAAAACCTTCATTGCCAAATCAGATTTGTACTCCTGTTTCATGGAACGCGGCTTGAGTCTCACGCGAAATGATGGCCTCTTTGGGTTCATTGTTCCTCAAACCTGGACATCGCTTGAGAGTTTCACCGCGATACGCAAGTTCATCATTCAGAATGCGCGAGTCCGTAAGATCGTTCAGCTTCCAAAGAAAGTCTTTGCCAAAGCAACCGTTGAGACCTGCATCTTCGTCTTCCAACGAAGCTCCTCAAAGCCGAACATTTCGGCCAACACTGTTACTGTTGAGTGTCTGACCGCAGACGCCAAACCACAGTTCGTTCGAGAGTTCCCGCAAAAGAGCATTGAGGAAGCTTATCTGAATAACTTCCAGCTTTATGGCAAAGATGAGAGCCGCCAGATTCTCGCCAAGGTTAAGGTACCGGGTAAGCCTCTCGGAGAGTTTGTGCGATTTCTTTACGGGTTCAAGACCGCTGACGATCAGCAGTTCATCCACAAGAGAAAGCGGTACAAAGAGAGCAAGTTGTTCATTCGCAGTGCCGCAATCCATCCTTACTACTACGATCCGCCGTGCGAATACGTCTGGTACGTCCCGGACAGCATGAGGCAGAATGCCGATACCGCCCGACCGGGTGAAGCCGCGCGTTTTGAATCAGAGAAAATCCTCGTGTCAAGGATGGGCAAGTCGCTCGTGGCAACCTACGACCGGGGCGGCTTGTATGTAAAAGATGCGATGCTTTTGCTTCCGCAAGACGGGAACCACTCGCTGAAGTACTTGCTGGGCGTCATCAATTCCCGTGTTCTAAATTTTTTCTACCAAGAGTTCTTTGTGACAATCGATGTCCTGAAAAATGCTCTCCTAAGTCTTCCCATTCACGAAATCAACTTCTCCGATGCCATCGACAAGTCACGGCACGACGAGATTGTGGGGAAAGTCGAGGCGATGCTGGAGGCGAAGAAGCAGTTGGCAAAGGCCCAGACCGACAAGCACAAGACCTACTACGAAAAGAAGTGCGCCGCCCTTGACCGCCAAATAGACCGCCTTGTTTATGACCTTTACAGCCTGACGGATGAGGACATCAAGATCGTCGAGAGGGCCACGGCAGTATCGCCCATCCCGAATGATCTGCCGGTTTCTGCCGCAGTGAACGTTCTGCTGCCCAAGAAGAAAGGCCGTCGCCAGAAGCGGCGGCCCGAAGATATTCAGGGCGAGATGTTCTAAGCTGCTGTGTTGAACCAGCCGCAGCCATACCAAAACGAGCCCCATCACGCCCAAAAGGTTCGCCATCCCTTTCCAGAGTTACAGGATGAAGTCTGCAAAAAGGACATAATCGTGTACTTTTTCCTTGCATGGCCCTCAAACTGTACCACTACCCCGGGACGGGTACGGGCCTGGTGGCCCGTCAACTTCGCTCTTGGCGGTTGGGTGGCACTGGCTGCTTGTCAGCCCGTGTCCGTCTTGGGCGGGACCCCGCGGGATGCACTGGCTGACAAGCAGGCCAGTGCCACCCACAAACTCGAACTTGAAGGACCACGGGCGAGCCGCGGCAAATCGGTCAGGCCTCCTCGATCTGGCGGCGATAGTCGTCCCGCTCGCGGCGGGTGGCCTCGACGTCGAACATCAGGTATTTCATGTCCAGCCGCAGTTGGCTGAGGGCGTCTTGCACCAGGCTGAGGATGCGCCTCCGCCGTTTTGTGCTGTCGACCACCCGGCCGAGAAGCGGGTCAATTCGGGTGCGAAACTCGGCCGGAAGCTCGCTGATCGCTTCGGCCAACTCGACGATCTCTTTTGGAAGTTCACTGGTCTTGGGATCGGTGGATTGGGGCTGCTGGCTCATCGGGTGTCTCCTCAAAGATGTGTGATGATTCGAGAGAAGAGCACTCGGCGTGCCAGCGAGGGCGGGGGCGTGGGTGGATTGAGCTAACCTCTTTTCTTCAAAGTAGTTGCGAATCGGCGGTCGGCCCCGTCCCAGAGACCCCGAGTGAGAAAACGCCACGTTTGATCTGGTGCCGATCTGCAAATCCTGTTACAAGCCCACCTTACGTCAAAGCCACCGATGGCCCCCGGGTGTTGGATTTGTGCCACGTCTCGCATCACGGCTCATTCCCGTGATCACGATGCTGACCGCGCTGGTCGCCCACGGAGGACGTGCGCTCGGACAATCGCCTTGGTACGAGGGCTTCGAGGGACCCGAGACGAGTTGGCGAGCGGAGGGGGGCGACGCCCGATTCGAGGTCCTGGCTCACCGCCGGGTTGGCGACGAGGCTTTCACCGGCAGCGGGTGCGAGCACGTCGCAATTTCCGCCGCGCAGGGGACGCACGTCTATCTCAGTCACGACGTGGGCCAGCCCCGAGTGATCGACGAGCTTTTGCCCACCGTCGAGCTCAAGTCGGATCACGCGGGTCTCGAACTGCTCGCTCGCATTGTGTTGCCGCGGACAAAGGACCCCCGAACGGGCCAGCCGCTGGCGGCCTTGGTCCAAGGCTCCACCTACACCACCGCCGGGCGCTGGCAGCAGCTCCGCATTGACGACCTCCCCCAACGACTCTCGCGACAGACCCGAATTCTGCGGGCCGAGTCGGGCGTGGCCGTCGACCCGAGGGAAGCCTACGTCGACCGTCTGCTGCTGAACGTGTACGGCGGCCCCGGGGCGACCAACGTCTGGATCGACGACTTGGACGTGGGTGGACACGTGAGGCGCCAGCCCGCCGGCGCAGCGGACCGGTCTGAAGCCGAACCCGTCTCGACCCGGCCCGCTCGCGCGCGGGGTGCCACTGGCGTCTCGCCAGTGCCCGCTCGTGCATCGCCGGCGTGGGGTGCCACTGGCGTGTCGCCAGTGCCGGGAGACCACGGGCAAGATACCCGTGCCACCCTCACGGCGACCGAGCCCGGAGAGGCCGGCGGCAAAGTCGCGCCGGCCGCCCGTCACATCGACATCGAGGGCCCATTGTTGATGGTCGACGGCCGCCCCATGTTTCCCCGCATCATCCAGTACCAGGGGGAGCCGCTCGAGCTTCTTGCGAGGCTGGGCTTCAACACCGTCTGGCTGGCGGAACCTCCCAGCGGTCAACTCCTGGACGAAGCCGCCCAATCAGGGCTCTGGGTGATCTCTCCGCCTCCCAACCCTTCGCAGCAGACCACGCCGGGTGCCCCCGAGGCGACCCCACCCCCGATCGGGCCGCGATACGAGCGGGTGCTCGCGTGGAACCTCGGCCGCGGGCTTTCCACCGGCGAATTGGAGGCGACCCGGCAATGGGCCAAAGAAGTGCGGGCTGCCGACCGCGAGGCAACTCGGCCGCTGGTGTGCGAGCCGAAGAGCGAGCTGAACAAGTACAGTTGGCACGCGGACCTGCTGATGATCGGCCGTTCCACCTTGGGCGGCAGCCTCGAGTTGGCCGACCACGGTACGTGGCTCCGCGAGCGACCCCGACTCGCCCAGCCCGGAAAGCCCATCTGGACCACCGTCCAAACGCAGCCAGCCCCGGGCGTTCTGAGGCAGTGGGCCGCCCTTGGATTTCCGGGGGCGGCCGGCGCGGCGGCTTCCTATGAACAGATCCGGCTCTTGACCTATACGGCGGTCGCCGCCGGGATGCGCGGCCTGCTGTTCGAGTCCCATTCGCCGCTCGATGCACCTGACGTGGAAACCCGAAATCGGGCGATGGCGTTGGAACTCTTAAACCTGGAACTCGGGCTGATCGAGCCGTGGCTGGCAGCCGGCGATTTTGTCACCACGATCAAAGGGAGCGAGCCGGAAGTGATCGGGGGCGTGTTGCGGTCGGATCGGGCACGCCTGCTGGTGCCCATCTGGTCCGGCAAGGGGGCCCAATTTGTGCCCGGGCAGTCGGCCGGTAATCGCATTTCGTTGCTCGTCCCGGGGGTCCCTGAAGAATACAGGGCGTACCTGGTGGCCCCCGGCTCGCTTGAGCCGCTTGATCGCAAACGGGAAACGGGGGGCGTGCGAGTGACGCTCGACGAGTTCGGGCTGACTTCGCTGGTGCTCTTAACCGGCGAACCGCTGGTGGTCGGCGCTCTGGAGCAACGCACCAGCGCGACCGGGCGGCGAGCGGCCCGGCTCGAGCGCGACCTGGCCGCGGCAAAGCTGCACGCCGTCGAGCATATTCACCTACAATTGTCGTCCCGCGCGCGAGAAACGCCCGAAGCGGCCGCCTGGCTCGGCGCTGCCCGGGAGGGGATCCAGTGGAGCGACGGCTCGCTGGCGGCCCGAGATTACTCGGCTGCCAGTCGCTACGCGCGGCGGGCGATGCGTCCGTTGCGACTGTTGGAGCGGGCGCACTGGCAGGCAGCCGTCGAATCACTCCCCTCTCCGGTCGCACACCCGGCAGCCGTCTCGGTTGCCACGCTCCCCTGGTACTGGAGCGTCGCGGAGCAAATCGCCTCCGGCCAGCCCGGGCCGAATCGGCTTCAGGCCGGCGATTTCGAGAGCCTGGAAACTCTGCTGGGAGCGGGATGGCAGCATCTCCAGCGGACTCCACCGGGGATCTACGCCGAGGCGGAGTTGGCTTCCGCGGCCGCCCATTCCGGGCGCTACGGGCTGCGTTTAGCAGCAGGGCTCGCGGAGGGCGACGATCGGCAGGTGCTCGTCGAAAGCCCGCCCTCGTGGATCACCAGCCCCGCCGTTGGGGTCGAAGCCGGAGAGCTCGTTCGCATCCACGGCTGGGTGCGGGTTCCTGAAGAGATCAAGGGGAACGTGGACGGGCTTCTCGTCATCGATTCACTTTCCGGGGACGCACTGGCCGAACGCATCGGCCAAACCACCGGCTGGCGGGAATTCACGCTCTTTCGGGTTGCCGGCGAAAGGGGGTCCATGACCGTCACGTTCGCCCTGTCAGGCATCGGACAAGCATGGGTTGACGACGTGACCGTTCAGCCTTTCCCCCTGCGTGTTCCAGGGACCACGCATCTGGACCTCAGCCGAAGGTCTGGCCCGGCACCCCCATAGCCTGGGTCTTTCACAAGGGCCGTAGCACAGGCTTCCAGCCTGTGGGTATGCAACACGGGCAAGATGCCTGTGCCACAGCGGCCCTCCACGAATAGCCCGGGCTGGCCCCTTGCTACACCACTTCCGGGGGGCGTGTGTATCGACAAGTTCTCGCGAATGCTGCCACTCGCGCCGCGTAAGCGGCCCCTTAGTGGCGGGGGCGCGTCCTCCGATCACTCCGGGAAAATGACATACCCCCCCATCTTCCCAGGCGGTTTCCCATACCCAATCCTTGACAGATCAGCACAATCAGCACATTATACATGTTGCCTAAATAGTGTAGGCTGCTTGTTTTTCTTTTTCGGCTTCTTTCGTTTTCGGCGAGGCGCCGGACGACGCGAACGGTTCCCTTGCGCAAAGGGCTGCGTCGGACTGCTGGTGTTTCGACGGACTGGAAGCTCGGGAGGAATATCATGAGTCGCTTGACGATGCTCACGTTGCTCTTGCTCGTTGTGGCCCTGGCCCATGAGGGCGTGCTGGCGGCGGAGACCAGTCCCTCTGCTTCCTCCGGGAGCACCGCGAGCACGGGGGCGCCCGTTGCTCCGGTGGCCTCGTCTGCACAAACGACAGCCTCCGCGACGGCGTCCTCGCCAACGATGACGGCCGCCGCGCAGAACACGGCATCGAACTACCGGCGTCCCGGTTTCGGGCGACCGGTGCAACCTTATCGACCCCCGACCCCCGTGCCGACTCCCACCGCTCCCCCGGCGAACACCAATCCCTTTGGGCCGGTGCCTGTGAACCCGGCCCCGCCGACCATTGTTCCTCCCCAACCCAACCCGCCGGTTGCTGTGCCTCCGCAAGGACTGACGCCGCTTCCGGCCGATCCGTTTCCGATACTTCAGCCGGTCAATCCGCCGGCGGTCAATCCACCCTTCTTGCAGCCGCCGGTGCCGGCTCCCGTGCAGCCCGGCGTGACGACACCCCAAGCCACGCCCGTGCAACGAACGGGCCCGCTAAGAACGAAGAGTTACACGCAGGCGCGTCGGCAATCGTCGGCGAGTTACCGCAGCCTGGGGAACCTGTCGCCGACCGACCCGCGGGCATTTCAGGCAGTGCACGGAGGCCAGCCGGGCGCCGGCTTGTCGTATCCAGACCGGAGCATGGGAAACTTACCACCGACCATTGGCCCGGGGTTACCCCCAGTGTATCAGGGTCGAAGCATGGGCAACCTGTCGCCCGTGATTCCGGCGGGGTCGGCTGCCGGCTACTCGGGAGCGTCCCCGCAGCGCAGCATGGGGAACATGCCCCCGTTCGTCACGCAGGGAGCGGCCGTGCCGTCTCAACCAATCCAGCGGCGTAGCATGGGCAATGGAAGTCCTGTTTTCACGCCCGGCTCGACTGCCTCTTCGCAAGCGGGACAGATGCGGCGCAGCATGGGCAACATGCGTCCGCCCACCCCGGTCCCGTGACCCTGCCACCGCTGCTACTCTTGTTGGCGGCCGGCCGAAGACACGGGTCGGTTGCGGCGAAAGTCTTGGGCGGCTAGGATCGTGTTCTGCTGGACGTTTGCCCGGTTCTCCGGACGCCTGCCCGGTTCTTTCGATTCGAATCAAGAAAACGACCCGTTGGAGGAACACCCGTGGCTGGACGAGATTCCAGACGCGCGTCGCGGCGCAGTCTCCTGAAGCACGCGGCGGCCGGGGCTGGGCTGGGCATGGGCGCGCTGTTGTCCGGTTGCCGGCCGCACCGCGATGGCGATCCTCCGGAGAGCGGCCATCGCCGGCTCCGGGCCGCCTTCTCCACCGCCGGCCTCGCGGCAACCTGGAACAAGGCCGGCCGGGAAGCGGCCATGTTGTGGGGTAGGCTGCTCGACGTGGAGGTCGAGTGGTTCGACGGGGAGTTCGACGGCCGGAAACAGCGCCGGAAGATCGAGGCGATCGTCGACGATCGCTGGGACTTCTGCGCGTTTCAGGCCCACCAGATCGGCATCCTGGAGGAGCCGGTCAAGCAACTCAAGAAGCGGGGCATCCCGGTCATCTCGATGGATACCCTGCTGGTCGAGCGCGACCGCCTGCGCGAC
>JBDRTC010000462.1:0-20040 GCA_043824335.1 Planctomycetota bacterium
TGTTGCCGTAGCGGCTCAAGTTGTTGAAGACTTTTGCCGGGTCGATGCCCAAAGCCTTGACCGCCGAGTCGATGCTCCTCATGTTGGCCTGGTGTACGATGACCAGGTCGACGTCGTCCAGGGTCATCTCGGCGGCTACGAGGACATCGGAGATCGTCTCGGCCAGCACGCGAATGGCCCACTTGAAGACCGGACGGCCCTCCATCTTGAAAAAGTGGAGGCCGTCGTTAGCGGCATCGGCCGAGAAGGGCATCCGCGACCCGCCCATCTTGCGGCACAACAAGTTGGCCCCGGAGCCGTCGGAGCCGATGGCGTAGGAGACGAGCCCTTGCTCACCGCTTCCCCGGGCCAGGAGCACGGCCCCGGCTGCGTCGCCAAACAGGGGGAACGTGTGCTCATCGGCCGGATCGACCGCCCGGGAGTTGCAGTCGGCCCCGATCACCAGGGCCAACTTGCTCGATCCGGTCGCCACGAATTGCATGCCGGTGATCATCGCGAAGACGAAGCTCGTGCAGGCTGCCTGGAGGTCCATCGCCGGGGCGCACAGGCCGAGTTGATCCTGCACCAGACAGGCCGTGGCCGGGAGCGGCAGATCGGGGGTCCAGGTGCCGACGAGCAACAGATCGATGTCCCGCGGATCGACGCCGGCCTGCTCGATGCACCGCCGGGCGGCCTCGACGGCCATCTCGCAGGTGGCCATTCCAGGCGGGGCATGACGCCGCTCCAGGATCCCGGTCCGCTGCACGATCCAGTCGGCGTCGTATCCCAGGGCCGCCAAGTCTTCGTTCCGAACCACATTGTCCGGCACGTTGCTTCCGACCCCCACCACTTGGACACCCAGCAAGCTCCCCATGCGAGAACGACTGGAATGGATTTTTCGAGAAACCGGACTGCCGGTTGCGTCCCTGTCGGTGGCCATAATGCCTCGTCTGCCCACCCCATGGTGGGAGCATCAGGTTATCGTCATGCCCCTCGAATGCCTGCCGCTCGGCTGGTTGAGAACCTGAAGCGTACGGCTTTCCGGCTTCCTTCTCAAGGCCTACCCGGCCGGTTTTCTCGAACTGGCCACGGGGCACTGCAGACGGTCGGGCCACTATTCCGGATGCCCGCATTATCGCGATCGCTTCCTGAGGACATCTCGGAAGTCGGCACCCAATTGGCTCTCCAGGGGGGTGCAAGGCAGAAACAATACCGGCTATCTTAGGGGTTCGCCCGATTTCGCTTGGTAGGAGCTAAGCCGGCATCGGGTGGAGGCCCGACGTTCGCCCTGCAGTTTGCCCCCGGAATGGGGGCCGCCTGTGGTTTCTACCTCCAGATTGATTTCGTTGCCCATGTGCGTGTTGGCCATCCAGTATAAGTCTGCGAAAGATGCTCCGGTCCTCATCGCCCAGAACCGTGAGGAGGACCTGGATCGGCCTGTGCAGGCCCCGCGTATCCAGTCGGGAAAACCCCGCGTAGTGTGTGGCATTGACCGTAAGGCTGGGGGGACGTGGCTGGGGGTCAACCAGCATCACCTCGTGGTGGCCGTGGCGAATCGCGCAAAGACGATCGTGCCGAGCGAGCCTCGCTCGCGGGGGCTCCTCTGCCGCGAGTTGCTCAACTGCCGGTCGGCCGAGCAGGCGGCCGAGCAAGCCGCCCGCGAGTTGAGGTCCGGGTGTTACGCGGGGGCCAACTATCTCTGTGCCGATCCGTGTTCGGGCGCCGTCGTCTACGGCGGCGACCGGGTCGAGATCGTTGAACTGACTCCCGGACTCCACCTGTTGACCAACGGCGATCTCGACGACCCCAACGACGAGCGGCAGGAGTTCGCCCGGCGGTTCCTCACGTTGCAGCGGCTCGATTCGGCGGTCGCCTTTCTGGCCGTCGCCAGCCGCACGTTTTCCCGCGAGGCAGACTCAAACGGACGTCGCGGGCTGATCATCTCGGGAGACGAATACGGAACGGTCTCGTCGACGCTTATCTCCCTGGCGAAGAAGACGCAGAACGCAATCTATCAGTACGCTCCCGGTCCCCCGTGCGACCACCCCCACGACGATGTCTCCGCCCTGTTGCGACAAGTGCTGTCGACGGATAAGCAGTAGGCCTGCTATCCCCCCAAAAACCCCTCAATCCGCTCCAGGGCCGCTTCCAGGTTCTTCATGCTGGCGGCGAACGAGATCCGGGCGTAGCCTTCCGTGCCGAAGGCCGAGCCCATCACGGTGGCCACGCTCTGTTGGTTGAGCAGTTCCAGGCACCACTGGCTGGAATTGTCGACCCGGACCCGGCCGTAGGTGCGGTTGAGGTGCTCGCGGATGTTGATGAAGGCATAGAAGGCGCCGCCGATTTCCGCGCAGCTTAAGCCCGGGATTTCGGCAATCCGTTTCGAGACGAACTCGCGGCGTCTGGCGAACTCGGCCAGCATCTCGGCCACGCATTCCTGGGGGCCTCGCAGGGCGGCGATGGCCGCGTATTGGCTGATGCTCGACGGGTTCGAGGTTTCCTGGCTTTGCAGGCTACCCATTGCCTCGGCCACGTTGGCCGGCGACAGGGTCCAGCCGATGCGCCAGCCGGTCATGGCATAGGTCTTGCTCACTCCGTTTACGAGCACCGTCCGCTCTTTAAGCCCGGGCCTGAGCGTGGCGAAACTGGCGAACCGGTGCCCCGCGTAAACGAGCCGCTCGTAGATCTCGTCGGCCACGACCGAGAGGTCCTTCTCCAGGACGACGTCGGCCAGCGCGCCGAGCTCTTCGGCCGAGTACATGCTGCCGGTCGGGTTCGAGGGACTGCACAAGAGGAGCAGTTTTGTCTGGTCGGTGATCGCTTCGCGGAGTTGATCCGGCGTGAGCTTGAAGTCGTTTGACTGCTCCGTTTGGACGATCTTGGGGACGGCGCCGGTCAGCTTGACCAGTTCGGCGTAGCTCACCCAATACGGGGCGGGGAGAATGACCTCGTCGCCCGGGTCCAGGAGCACGGTGAAGACGTTGTGCAGGGCGTGCTTGGCCCCGTTCGAGACGACCACCTCGGCCGGCGTGTACTCCAGTCCGTGGGCCGCCCGGTACTGGTCGACCACCGCTTGCTTCAGCTCGGGAATGCCGCTGGCGACCGTGTAATGCGTGTGCCCGGCCTCCATGGCCTCCAGTGCCGCCTGGCAGATGTGCTGTGGCGTGTCGAAGTCGGGCTCGCCGAGACTCAGGTCGACAACCGTCTTCCCGGCGGCCTTCAGCTTTTTGGCTTCGGCCGCCATGGCCATGGTCGCCGACGGTTCGAGGGCCTGAATGATCCGGGAGATGGTCGGGGGCATGGAACGACTCCGTACTGAACGGGGAACGCTTGACGTGCTCCGGCGCACGTCGGACAATGATAGTATCTTCAAGGTTCGCTTCCAAGTGGCTGAGAGTCCGGGCGGGGAGAATCTTTCGATCCATGGCGCAGAACGGCATCGGCATCTGGTTGATTGGGGCCAAAGGGGGCGTGGCGGCGACCACGCTTGTGGGATTGGCGGCTCTGAAACGGGGCCTGGTCGACGAGTCCGCCTTGGTGAGCGGGCTCGGCCAGTTCCGCGGCCTCGGACTCGCCGGTTGGAACGACTTCACCGCCGCCGGGCACGAAATCCGCGACGTGCGCCTGGCCGACGAGGCCATGCGCCTGGCCACCACCAGCAGGGCCATCGACCCGGCCCTGATCCGAGAGTGCGAGCCTGAGCTAAGAGAGATCGACGGGCGGGTCCGCCTGGGGACGATTCACAAGTCGGGCCGCACCATCGAGCAGTTGGCCGACGCCGGCGTTCCCCGCCAGGAGTCGCCCCGGGAGGCCGTCCAGCGGGTCCAGGAGGACATGTCGCGGTTTGCCAGCACGGCGAAGCTCGATCATCTGATTGTCGTGAACGTCGCCTCGACCGAGCCGCAGGTCGACCCCGCCTCGGTGCCGCCGACCTGGGCCGAACTCGATCCTCTCCTGGACCGGCCGCATCTTCACCAAGAATGCCCCCTGCCGGCCAGCTCGCTCTACGCAATCGCGGCTCTCGACTTGGGCTATTCGTACCTCAACTTCACCCCCTCGCTCGGCTCGGCCCCCGCCGCAATCGACGAGCTGGCCCGGGCGCGAAACACCCGGCACATGGGCTGCGATGGCAAGACGGGCGAAACCCTGCTCAAGAGCGTGCTGGCCCCGATGTTCCGAGAGCGGAACCTCCCGGTGATGAGCTGGGTGGGGCACAACATCTTCGGCAACATGGACGGCAAAGTGCTCCGCGACCCCCAAAACAAGGCCGCCAAGGTGGCGAGCAAGGACCGGCTCTTGGGCGAGATCCTCGGCTATCGGCCCGATACGCTCGTTTCGATCGAGTACGTCGAGAGCCTGGGCGACTGGAAGACCGCCTGGGACCACGTCCACTTCCGCGGCTTCCTGGGCACGCCCATGACCCTCCAGTTCATCTGGCAAGGCTGCGATTCCCTGCTGGCCGCCCCCCTGGTGCTCGATTTGATCCGGTTCACGGAACTCGCCCGGCAGCGGGGTGAGACGGGCCGACTGAGCTTCCTGGCCAGTTTTTTCAAGAGCCCCTACGGCGTCCAAGAGCAGGGCTTTGCCCGCCAGTTCCAAATGCTCGAGGCCTGGGCAGCCGGCCAAGCCGCCGCCGATTAGGCCGCCGGCCAAAGGCGTTGACGAAACTCCTTCCCATGGCTAAAGTTATGTAGGTGGCCCTGCAACGGACGGGGCCGTTCCCAAACAACCGAAACTCCCCTGCCGATCGCTGCCATCTTTCGAGAGCGCGAGATCAGGACAAGGAGCCGTCTTGACAGAGCGACCCGCCAACACCGCCAGCCCACGCAAGAAATCCCGCCGCAGACGCCGCAGAACAGGCGACTCCGGAAAAGAAACCGCCCAGTCGCCCAGCGATACCGCCCAGCCGTCCAGCGATACCGCCCAGCCGCCCAGCGGTACCGCCCAGCCGTCCAGCGAAACCGCGGCCGCCGCCGTTGCGACCGTGGCCGCCGCCGTTGCGACCGTGGCCGGACGGTTCGGCGACCTCGCCCTTTCCGAGCCGATGCTCGCCGCACTTGCCCAGGCCGGCTACGTCGAGCCGACCGCCGTTCAGGCCGGCCTGATTCCACGGGCGCTCAAGGGCGAGGATCTGATGGGTCAGGCCCAGACCGGCACCGGCAAGACGGCCGCCTTTGCCATCCCAATCCTGGAACGCCTCGAATCGCCGGAGCGAGCCGAGCTCAGGGGACTCCCCCAGGCCCTGGTCTTAACGCCTACCCGGGAATTGGCCGTCCAGGTCCGCGACGAGTTCGCCAAGCTGGCCGCCGGGCAGAAAGCCCGCATCGTGGCTATCTACGGGGGAAAGCCGATTCGCAAGCAGACCGAGCAGCTGCGGCGGGGGACCGAGGTGATTGTCGGCACGCCGGGCCGGGTGATCGACCACATCGGGCGGCGAACCCTGTTGCTCGACGGCATTCGGTTCGTTGTGCTCGACGAGGCCGACCGCATGCTCGACATCGGCTTCCGGCCCGACATCGAAAAAATCCTCAAGCGGTGCCCCAGCCAGCGGCAGACGCTGCTTTTAAGCGCCACGATCCCGCCGCCGGTGATGCGCCTTGCCACCCGCTACATGCGCGATCCCGACATGCTCGACTTCTCGCCCACCGACATCGGGGTGGAGACGATCGAGCAGTTCTATTTCACGGTCGATGCCCACCGGAAGTTCGAGCTTCTCGTCCGGCTGCTCCGCCGCGAGGACCCGCAGCAGGCCCTCATTTTTTGCCGCACCCGGCGGGGCACCGAAAAGATCTTTTTACGGCTCGCCAAAAAGTTGGACCGGGTGGCCGCCATCCACGGCGACCTGAACCAACCGACCCGGGATCGCGTGATGGCCCAATTCCGCGAAGGCACGATCCGTTACCTGGCGGCCACCGACGTGGTGGGCCGGGGAATCGACGTGACGAGCATCTCCCACATTATCAACTACGACGTGCCCCAGTTCTGCGACGACTACATCCACCGCGTGGGGCGCACCGGCCGGATGGGCCGCGAAGGCGTGGCCTACACGTTCGTCACCTCCGAAGAGGGCAATGAGCTGACGCGGATCGAAATGCGAATCAACCGCCTCTTGAAGCGCGACGAAATCCCCGGCTTCGACTCCTTCGCCAAGCCGGCGCCCGAGGTCGTCCCGGCCTCGTCCTCGGCCCCCGCCTCGTCCTCGGCCCCCGCTCCGCCCGCCGCCAAGCCCGTCTTCGGCCGCCGACAGCGCCGACTCCGCCGGGCCCTGTGAGGATTCGCCGTCCCTTCGGTGGCACTGGCCGCTTGCCGGCCAACGACGTTGGCTTGAATCCGGTCTGAAGCGGGCACCGGTGTTCCTCACCGATCGCCAATGCGTTACCCCAGTTCCACCTCTTGCTGATACTCCGGCACGTCGGCCG
This sequence comes from Planctomycetota bacterium, assembly GCA_043824335.1. GTDB lineage: Bacteria > Planctomycetota > Planctomycetia > Pirellulales > Thermoguttaceae > JBDRTC01. Next base: position 6,399 of record JBDRTC010000462.1, read on the forward strand.
GCAAGCCCAGCTCGTCGCGGACGCGGTCGGCCAGGCTCAGCGTGGCTTCTTCTTCGCCGTGGGTCAGGAAGAGGCGGCGGGGCGGAGGCTTGAACGCGGCGAGCCAACGCAACAGCGAGTTGCGGTCGGCGTGGCCGGAGAAGCCGTGGATCTGCTCGACCCGGGCGCGCACGGGCGACGTGCGACCGTGGATGCGCACTTCCGGGTTGCCTTCGAGGATCTGCCGGCCCAGCGTGCCGCGGACCTGATAGCCGACAAACAACAGCGTGCTCTCCGGCCGCGTGATGTTCTGCCGGAGGTGGTGCTTGATGCGCCCGCCCGTACACATGCCGGACCCGGCCATGATGATTGCCGGGGAGCGGAGCTTGTTGATCGCCTTCGACTGCTCCACGCTGCGGACCATCGAGAGGCCCGGGAACCGAAGGGGCGGCTCGCCGGAGGAGATCATTTGCCAGGTTTCCTCGTCGAAACACTCGCGGTGCCGGCGGAAGATTTCGGTCACGTCGACGGCCATGGGGCTGTCGAGAAAAACGGGCACGTCGGGAATCCGGTTCCCACGCACGAGGCGGCTGAGATAGAACATCACTTCCTGCGCCCGCTCGACGGCGAACGTGGGAATCACCACGTTCCCGCCGCCGCGGATCGTCTCGTTGATCACCCGCTCCAACTGCGACTGGATCGACTCGTGGTTGTCGTGGTCGCGGTCGCCGTAGGTCGACTCCATCACCACGAAGTCGGCCTCGCCCAGAAGGGTGGGATCGCGGAGGATGGGCCGGTCCCATTGGCCCAGGTCGCCGGAAAAGACCACGCGCTGGAGCCGCTCGCCCTGGCAGACCGTGATCTCGACCACGGCCGAGCCGAGAATGTGGCCGGCGTCGTGGAAGGTGACCCAAACGTTGCCGTTGATCTTTTCCGCCCGCTCGTAGGGCACGGTCTTCACCAGCGGCAGCGCCTGCTCGACGTCCTTGGTCGTGTAAAGAGGCACCTCGGGGTGCTTGGCCTGGCGGCCTTCCTTTTGGTGGCGACGCCTCTTGTAGGCGGCGTCTTCCATCTGAATCTCGGCCGAGTCGCGGAGGATCACTTCCACCAGGTCGGCCGAGGCGGAAGTGGCGAGGATCGGGCCCCGGAACCCCTCCTGGACCAGCTTCGGCACCAGGCCGCAGTGATCGAGATGGGCGTGCGTGAGCACCACGGCGTCGATCCGGTCGGCCGGCACCGGACTGGGCTCCCAATTGCGGTCCCGGTGCTCCCGCTCCTGGAACATGCCGCAATCGACCAGCACCGTCGCCCCGCCCGCTTCCAGACAGTACCTCGATCCGGTCACCTGACGCGTGGCCCCAAGGAATTGCAGCTTCACCAGGTCCTCCTTTCAGGTGATGTTCAGCCAGACTAACCGACTAGTTTACCTCGTTTCGCACGAGCCGCAAATGACCGGGAAGAAACGGCCGAGCGTCTCTGCTCTTGCCCACGGCAAGATCGGGGGTCCTGTCGTAGTTCATTGGAGTACGGTAGAATCGTGGGCCCGCCGGGTCGAGTATCGCATTGAAGGTTCCGATGGACGTCGAGACGCGCAACCACCAACAGATCGAACAGCTCAACCAGCGCGGCGGGCGCACCTTGAGCATCGTCGACCTGATTCGAGCGGGCACGATCAGCGTCGAGATGTCGGCCTATGCCTTGCGGGCGATGCTGGACGGAGCCTCGCTCCTAACGGGCGCCCGGCCCGGCGGGGCGGGCAAGACGACCCTCATGGCCGCCCTTCTGAACTTCCTCCCGCCCGAAGTACCCATCGTTACGGTCGACGAGGCCCGCGTAATCGACGACGCGCTCGCCCGTGACCCAAACGAGCCCGCCTGCTACCTGGCCCACGAGATCGGCTCCGGACATTGGTACGGCTACCTTTGGGGGCGCGACGTGGCCCGGTTTCTTTCGCTCGTCGACCACAATCGCCGCATCGCTTCGTGCCTGCACGCCGACACGCTCGACGAGCTGACCGGAATCCTCTGCTCCCCGCCGCTGACAGCAACCCGCCAGTCGCTCGGCCGCGTGGGGCTCGTGCTGTTCATGCACGTGGGCAGCTCAGCCGGCCGCACCCGCCGCCGGGTGGCGACCTTCCACGAAGCCGATGGACGAGGCGGACACAAACTGCTTTTCGAGTGGCGTGCCGAAACCGACACGTTCGAGCAGATCGGCGCCGTTGGCGATCCCGACGGCCTTGTTGCGTACGTCGACTTCATCCGGCAACTCGTCGACGAAGGGGAAGTCGACGCGCGAGCGGTCCGATGGAAGATCGTCGAGCGTTGGCACAGCCTTTGAGATGACGCCGTGAACCAACCCTCTCAATGGATGCTCTACGGAGCGAACGGTTACACCGGCCGGCTGATTGCGGAAGAGGCGGTCCGGCGGGGGATGAAGCCCGTGCTGGCCGGGAGAAGCGCCGAGGCGATCCGGTCGGTGGCCGCCGAGCTCGACTGCCCAAGCCGGGTGTTCGGGCTGGAGGACGTGGCGAGTATCTCGGCCCAACTGGCGGGCGTCAAGGCCGTGTTGCACTGCGCCGGCCCGTTCTCGGCGACCGCCGAGCCGATGATCGAGGCGTGCCTGGCGGCCGGCGTCCATTACCTCGACGTCACCGGCGAGATCCCGGTCATCGAGGCGGCGGCGGCGAAGCACGGCCGGGCCCTGGAAGCGGGCGTGGTGCTGATTCCGGCCGTTGGGTTCGACGTGGTCCCCAGCGACTGCCTGGCGGCCATGCTGGCCCGGCGAGTGCCCGAGGCGACCCACTTGATCCTCGCCTTCGCCGGCGCCGGCCGCGTCAGTCCCGGCACGGCCAAAACGATGCTGGAAGGATTACCCCAGGGCGGCCGGGTCCGCGTCGACGGACGCATCACAAAAGTCCCCACCGCCTGGAAAATCATGAAGGTCCCCTTCCGTGAAGGACCGCGAACGGCCGTAACCATCCCCTGGGGCGACGTGGCCTCGGCCTGGTACTCGACCGGGATCCCGAACATCGAGGTCTATCTGGCCATGCCGCCGGGCCAAATCCGCGCGCTCCGGCTTGCCCGCCCGATGCTGTCCTTGTTGCGGCTCCCGCTCCCGCAATCCCTGTTGCGCTCCGGCCTCCGCCGGTTCCTCGCGGGCCCGTCGGCCGGTAAAAAGGGCGACGCGCATCGCGGCTCGTTCTGGGGCCGCGTCCAAGACGCGAAAGGCAACTTTGCCGAAGCCAGCCTCCAAACCCCCGACGCCTACCGCCTGACCGCGCTGACCGCCCTGGCCTCCCTCGAAAAAGTCCTCGCCCAGGAAGCCCCCCCCGGCTTTTCCACCCCCTCCCAAGCCTTCGGCCCCGAGTTCATCCTCACGATCCCCGACACGGAGTTGCGCTGGGAAAGGACTCCGCCGAGTGGACGGTAGAGCGACTTTTGGGATTCCCAAGCTCAGCCTTACCCCGGGGAGGCGAACGCCGCAGGTCAACCGTAGACTCACTACGAACTTCTGAGATGGCGTCGGCTGTCGCCTAATTCTGCGCCCGTGCATGACCCATTGTCGGGGGGAGCGGCTTCCATGAATGCCCCCAAGAATGACATTCTCGGCGTATGAAACCGCCGCTTTCAAACGGCGAGCGCGCCCAATGTGCAGCTAACCGTTTGCTACTTGCCGGTGGCCGGGCTGGCCTGGATGGACTGGGGTTCGGCCTGTTCAGCCGGTCCGGGCTGTGCAGAAGTAGCGTCCCTATCGATGCTCTGAGGTTCTGCCGACGTAGCCGGATTGGGGGTCTGTTGACTGCCCGCTGGATCGGGAGCCGGTGGCGTGTTGTGCTGAGAATCCGGGCTCATAGAAGCACCTCCACAGGACTGTTCTTTCGGAACTGAATTCATTGTACAGATCGCGACGAGGGCAAGTAGCACCGAGAAGGCCAGAGCGATGGCGACGGGCAATCCAAGTTTCGGTAGGTTAATGATTGCCCCCAACGTCAGGAGTCCCGTACCACCGCCGAGAACTTTGATAATGCTCTCGGCTTTAGCGTCCAGGGTCTGGTCAGCTTGGTCAAAGCGATCGTAGATTAGTCGCGCGTAGTCTTCGATCCAGTCGTAGTTCACGCCTTCCGTGGGTGAAAAGATGTTCTTAAACTCGTGCGCTTTTTGGTAGGCGGGGTCATCGTGAACCTTGCTTGGGAGTTGCCTGCTAAGCCAATTCAAGATGGACGTAATGAACCAGTGCATTGGAGTTCCTCACGGACTAACGTGGTCCACAGCGTTCGGCTCCTTGCCGATTATGCCAAAGGTTCCTGCTCACAACACCGGGTTCGACAGAGCGAACGCGGCCCAGAATGCATTCAACACCGGGGCACCCGGTTTCAGGAGCACAGCACACGCCTTAACGGCATTGATCCACGGGCACGTCGGGCTTTCAGTGCAGTCTGCTACCGCCCGCTGCGGCCGAAGTTGTGGTCGATGGTGGGGGTGGCGGGGGTGATTTGTTCGAGTGTCCAGCGGTATTTGTAGGGGCCGACGAGGTCGGCGGCGCGGTAGAAGTAGCTTTGCATCTGGCTGAGGTCGAGCTCGTCGATCGCGGTGTCTTCCTGTCGGGTGGTTTGGCGCGAGATGATGAGCACGTGGTAGCTCCCCTCGACCGGCAGCACGACGGCAAAGGCCCCCGCCGCGTCGGCACGCGTGTGAATTCCGCCCAGGTCTTCGATCCGGCGGACACTTTGGCTCGTGGGCGTCGGCGCCGGGTCGACGGGCCGAAGGTCTTCGATCGACAGGGTCGCCTCGGGCAGTCTTCCGGCCGGGAGCGCGATCAACACCGCGCCGGCGTCGGGCGCGACGCTTCCGGTGCCCGTGTCGTAGTAGATCTTGCCGTCGACCAGCACGCTCTCCTTGGGCAGGCGGCGATGGGCAACCGGCGGCTCCAGCGCCGCGTCGCCCCGGCCGACGAAGTAGCCCGCCACGAACGCTCCCCCTCCCAGCAAGAGGAACAGGACCGCGTGGACGTAGAGGGTCCGCCGCCGGTAGAGGATGGTGCCCGGCGGCATGGGGCGGCCCGCTTCGTACGCGGCCCGCGGCACGGGCGCGCCGGAGGCGAAGGGCGAAAGGGGCGCGCCGGAGGCGAAGGGCGAAAGGGGCTCGGTCTGGTTTGAGCCGTGATGCCCCGGGGTGCCCATCACCGCCGCCTCGTCGTCGTACACGACCGAGTCGGGCGTTTGGTGACTTCTCTGGACGGCCGCTGCCACCCGGGTCATCGCCACGGTCGCGGTGGCCTCCTTCTTGGAGGGCACCGTTTGGGGAAACGCGCATTTCGGGCACTGGATCTCGGTGCCGGCCTTGCGCGTGGCGATCCCCAGCAGTTGTCTGCACCGTCGGCAATAAAAGTGGATCGCCATGGGCGGTTGGGAAAGCACCAAGGGGAACGGGGCGGCGGAGGGGAAGATCTCCACTAAAAGGTTATCAGACATTCCGACCAGCGGCCAGTCTGCCCCCCACAATTTGAGGCCCTCGTGTGGGCGGTCCCAGGTTTGGGAGGGGGACAGTCCCATTTTCCCCGCGGGAAAATCGGGACAGTCCCCGGGGTGGTCGGGACAGTCCCCGGGGTGGTCGGGACAGTCCCCGGGGTGGTTTCGAGGCCGGAAACTTACTCCGTATCCGGCGGGTCTTCCGGCTCGGCCAGGGAGTTGATCGCCTGGACGAGGATCAGGCAGATCAAGTCGACCACGAAAAGTGCCGCGAGCCCCAGCGCGATGTACTTTAACACCCTGCCGCCCAACGCGTCGCCCAGCGCTACCAACAGCTCGCCCAGCCCGAATGCGACGAATCCGCTCGTCAACAGTAGCGCGGCGGCGGCGATCAGCCGAAACAGGGCACGTTGCGGGATGAGTTTATGAGACATCGAGTCTTTCCTAGATTGACTAATTTTGCCGACCGTCAGAGTCGCTGTCAATGACCCCGATTTGGGGGGTCGTTTCCTTGACTTGACTTTGCCTGGGGCCACAATGAAGGGGAGGAACGGCATGTCCGGCAAGAGAAGAGGAGCCCGCGCGATGCGCCGACTCGGTTGGATGCTGCTCGCCTTTTTCTTGGCGCGGTGCGTATCGACGGCCGGTCCCGGCATTGCTTCGGCCGCCCAGATATGGCTTAAGGACGGTCGGATCCTGGAGGGCAAGGCGGCCCCGGTCTCGGGATTGGCCGAGACCCCCAAGGCCCCGGACCCGACCGGCGCGGGGCCCCTGCAATTGATCGTGATGGTCGACGACGAGCTTCGCCGCACGTTCGTTTCGAAGCGGCAAATGCAGGACTACCGCCAGGAAGACAGCACCGAGATTTTCGAGACGTTCCGCCTGGACCAGCGCGTGATGGAGTCCGGCCCGACGGTCAGAAGCGTGGGGCCCATCATGCGGGTCACGCCGTTCGACGAGTTCGGCCGGCGGATCCTCACGATGAACACCGCGAGGGGGCCGGTCAACGTGATCCAGGGCATGACCGAGATCACGCCGCTTTGGATCAGAGTGGAAGGGAAAACCCACGTCTGGGACATGCGGCTGAGCACCAGCAGTATCCCGCGAGACATTCTGGACAAGATCCTCGCCAGGCTGACCAAGCCCGACGACGTCGACCAGCGGATCAAGGTCGCCCGCTTCTATCTGCAGGGCGAGCGCTACGAAGAGGCACAGCTTGCCTTGGAGAACCTCCTCGCCGACTTTCCCGACAAGGAGGAAGTTCGCAAGCAGCTCGATCCCTGGGTTCTGGCGATCCGGCAACGCGGCGCCCAGCGCCTGTTGGACGAGCTGGAGCTGAGGCGCGACACGGGCCAGCACCAGCTCGTGTTGGCGAAACTCAAGGACTTCCCCACCGACGGCGTGGCCGGAAAGATCCTCGAGAGCGTCCGCCAGATGACCGAGGACTATGAGTCGCTCGATGAACAGCGCACCGCCGCGCTGGACCAGATCGGCCAGTTGCTCGAGAAGATCGAGGACGAGGTTGTCCGGGCCCGGATCGAGCCGATTCACCAGGAAATCGGCGCCGAGTTAAACGCCAATACGATGGACCGGCTCGCCTCGTTTCGCCTGATGCTCGACGACGACAGCCTGCTAGCCGATGAAAAGTTGTCGCTGGCCGCCAGCGGTTGGCTGCTGGGCGGGGATTCGGCCACGGTGAAGCTGCCGGTGTCGCTTTCGGTGTTTGAGGTCCGCGGCCTGATCCGCGAGTACCTCAACGCCCCGGATGTCCTGAGCCGCGCCCGAATCCTGGAGCGTTTCCACTCCCAGGAGGGCGGCACACCAACGCTGGTGGCCAAGATGCTGGCCCACATGAGACCGCCGGTCGACACGCCGCCGCCGGTCGATATGCCGCCGCCGGTCGATATGCCGCCGCCGGGTGCCACTGGCGTCTCGCCAGTGCCGGGAGAACACGGGCAAGATGCCCGTGCCACCCGTCCGGGTTACTACGAGTTGGAGGTGCCCGGGCTGGCCGACGCGCCGCCGGTGAAGTACTTGGTCCAACTCCCTCCGGAGTACGACTCGTATCGGCGGTATCCGGCGATCGTCACGTTAAACGGAGCAGGCACCACGCCTGATCAGCAAGTGAACTGGTGGGCGGGGGACTGGGCACCGGGCGGATGGCGCAACGGGCAGGCTGCCCGGCACGGCTACGTCGTCATTGCCCCAAGCTGGGCCGCTGAGCATCAAAAGGAGTACCGATATTCCGCCCAGGAGCACGCAGCCGTGCTGAACACGCTCCGCGACGCCTGCCGGCGGTTCGCCATCGACACCGATCGGGTCTTCCTCTCGGGGCACTCGATGGGCGGCGACGCCGCCTGGGACGTCGGCCTGGCCCATCCCGATCTTTGGGCGGGCGTGATTCCCATCGTGGCCCGGAGCGACAAATACTGTGCCCACTACTGGGAAAATGCGGAGCTGGTGCCTTTCTATTTCGTCGCCGGCGAGCTCGACGGCACCAAAACGGCCGACAACGCCCGAGACCTCGACCGCTATCTGAGGCGGGGTTACAACACCACCGTGGTCGAGTACCGCGGTCGCGGCCACGAGCACTTCTCCGACGAAATCCTGCGCCTCTTCGACTGGATGGGCCGCCTCCGGCGAAACTTCTTTCCCAAGGAGTTCACCACCTCGACCATGCGCCGCTGGGACAACTTCTTCTGGTGGGTCGAGCTCGAATCGCTGCCGCCGGGGGCCATCGTCGATCCGGTTGATTGGCCGCCGCCGCGCGGTACGCAGGCGGTGGAGACGAAGGCCTCGCTCACGGCGACCAACGGGGTCTACGCCCGCACCGGCGCCGCGACGGTCCGCGTTTGGCTCTCGCCGGAAATGGTCGACTTCGAAAAGCGGGTAATCGTCACGGTCAACGGCCGGCGTATCAACTCTCCCAGCCAGTTCATCGAGCCCGATCTCGAAACGCTGCTCGAAGACGTCCGCACCCGGGGTGACCGGCAGCATCCTTTCTGGGCCAAGGTCGAAACCCCAACCGGCCGCGTGCACTCAAATCGGTAAACGCCGGTAGGTCACGCCAGCGGGATGAGCCAAGCCAGCGCCAGCGTGAACGCGAGCCCGGCGAAGGCGACGATCACCAGGAGAGTGCTCCACGCTTTGAGCGTTTCGACCTCCGTGAAACCGCTCATGCGGGCGAAGATCCAGAAGCCGCTGTCGTTCATCCAGGAGCCGACCAGCGATCCGTTGCCGATGGCCAACGCCAAGTAGACCGGATGGTAGCCGAGCGTCCCCGAAGAAAAGCCCATGGCCGCGATCATCGAAGCGGTGACCATCATGGAGACGGTGCTCGAGCCCTGGGCCACCTTGAGCACGGCCGCCACGCCGAAGCAGACCAGCAGCATGGTCATCCCGAGACTTCCCCCCTCCACGTCGACCATGCCCTGGATCGTCTCCTTGACGCCCGATTTCCCGAGCATCGCTCCGAAGGCGCCGCCGGCGGCGGTGATGAGGATGATGACCCCGCCGCTCATCAGGGCGGTTTCCGTGGTCTTGGCGAGTTCCTTGAGCGTCAGGCCCCGCTGGCGCACGAGGGTGAACATGGCGATGCCGGCCGAGACGAGAAGCGCCAGGTTGGGATCGCCCAACAGCGCGGTCACGCCCAGCCAGTTGAAGACCCGGCCGCTTTGCATCGCGCCTTCCAACTCGTCGCCGACGAGCATGCCCGCGAACGTGTTCGTCGAGATCATGACCACCGGGAGTGCGATCGGCAGGAGCGAGAGCCACAGCGAGGGCAACTGGTCATCCGCGAGCAGTTCCGGCTCCACCTCGCCGCTGTAGGGGCGCATGGGAATGTCGAACAGCCGGTTCATCATCCCGCAAGCCAGAAGTCCCACCATCGCGGTGGGCAGCGCGGTCAACAGCCCCATCCCGATCATCACGCCGAGGTCGATCCCCAAAAACTGGGCCATTGCCAGCGGCCCAGGCGTGGGCGGCACCAGCGTATGGGTGATCGCCGCCCCGCAGCCAATCGCCGTGACGTAGAGCACGTAGTTGTGCCGCGTGCGTCTCCAAAGCGATCGGGCCAGCGGCACGAGCAGGTAGAAGACCGTGTCGAAAAACACGGGCACGGAGAGGACGAACCCGCTCCCCATCAGGGCCACGCTGGCGTTCTTCTCTCCCAGCGCCTTCAGAAAGGAGCGGACGATCCGGTCGGCGGCCCCGCTGTCCATCAAGCACTTCCCGATCACCGCTGCCATGGCGATGACGATTCCGATCTTCCCCGCCGAGGCGCCGAACGCCTCTGCCACCCGGGAAATCTTCTCGCCCAGCTCGCCCGCGGAGAGCAAGCTCACCACGATCGCCGCCGTGATCAACGCGATGAACGCGTTGACCCTCAGCGCGATGATCATCCCGACGACGACGACGATTCCAATCAGCAGAATGACCAGCGGATGCAGCATCGTTTCATCCCGGGGGCCGATCTATCGCGATTCCTTGGGGAGCACAAAACCCTTGACGAACCAACCGTCCTCCTCGCTGGTGACGAACGCTCCGGCCGGTCCCAGGTAGCGGCGGACGAACTCGAACTCGGGGAGCTTGCTGCCGTCGAGTTCCTGCTTGCGGGTCGCGCCCGGCTCGTCGGCGGGGAACATCGAGTTGAGCATCCGGCCCAGCGCGGTCTGGCTTTCGGGCATCTTCCCCTGCCGGATCAGCTCGTAGGTGGGACGATAATCCTCGTCGGTCCGCGAGAAGCCGTGGACCGACTGGGTCTCGGGCGCCAGAGTCTTGATCTTGTCCTCCACGACCAGGAAGTCGATGCTGCGGCCGAGTGTCTCCCGCTTCTCGATCGGGCGGAGCACCGTGAGGAGGAAATCGTAGTGCGAAGCGATGAGCAAATATCCGTTGGCCACCGTGAACGCACCGTTCGGGAGAAGCTGGCCGCCCTCCTCTTCCACTTCCTCTTCCAGCGCGAGCCCCAGCGGTGGGAGATCGAGCTCGATGCGTTCCACTTCCGCTTTCTTCCTGGGGAGGACCTCCCAGATCACGTGCTTCACGCCGTCCGGCCCTTCAAACTCGCGCTTTTGGATCTCCTCGTCGTCTTTGAGCGTCTTTTCGATGGCCTTGGCCACGGCGTCGGGATCGTTGGTGGAAACGGCGACCAGGAGACGCTCACTGGCGGGGGTGATTGGCAACTCGTAGTCGGTGATCACGATCACCTGGGGGCCCAGGTGCTTGAAAAGCTCCTCGCGGAGATCGATTTGCGGCCCGTCTTCATCTTCCTTGAGACTTTTCAGTACGTCGACCCAGACCCCCTCTTCGCCCTCGCCGACCATCTCGTCGAACAGCGCGTTGATGTTGTCGAAGGCGCCCAGCAGATCGCAGTAAACGACGGTGCAACTGGCCAGATCGCGGGGCACCCAGCTCGGCGGCTTCGACTCGGCCGTGTTGGGGAAGACGAGCATCTGCATCGACTTCTCCCAGGGCTTCGGGGCGTAAACCGCCGTGCGGTGCAAAAGCTCGTAGCCGTCGACGGAAAGGTTCGCAAACCCGCCCATTCCTTGAAGCGACGTGAAGCCGGTCGCCTCCAGTTGCTCAAGCGTCGTCTTGCCCCTGGCGCGATTCTCCGTGGACGCGGTCGCCTGCGCCGCCTTGGCGTAGCCGAACGGCTCGACGAACCAGCGGATTTGCGGCACAAGGTCGCCCGCGTCCTTTTGGCAGCGCTCGATTACGTTTTGGAACGCGGGCACGTCGGCGAGCGTTTTGCTCTCGGCACCGGCCACACGCGCCAGGATGCCCTTGATTACGTCGAGGTTGTCGGACCCGAGCAGGAGATTCTCCGCGAGAACGTAAATCGTCTGCCGCGGCAATCCGTCCTCCGCGGCTCGCTCCTCCTTGGGAAGCTCGAACAACAATCCCGGGGTCCCCGACACCTCGATCTTGCTCTCCTTCGCCTTCTGCTCGGCCATTTTCTTGGTAATTTTTTCCAGGAGGGCCTTGGCCTCTTCCTGGTGGCCGGTGACGTCGATCACCAGGGCGATGGCCGCCTGATCGTCGTCCACCTGGATGAACGCCATCGAAAGCTCGCCGCCGGGAACGCCGTCTAAATCGTCCCAAGTCATGCCCAACCTGTTGTCGAGGTCGTAGAGACGATCCATGAGTTGCCGTTCCATGTCGTCGGCGAACGGCTTCATCCCCGGGTCTTGCATCAGTTGACCCATCTGGGTCTTGTCCCAATGGGCGAGCAACTCGTCCCGATCGCTGATCGAGATGAATCCCTTGGTGGTGGCCGGCAGCAAAGTCTCGCCGGGCTCGGCGGCCCCAGCCGAAGGTATCGGGACGGTCAGCACCCAGAGAGCCAAACAGCTCGACGCCCAAGTCCATGCGTGCGTCACGATGCACCTCCTTTTCGCTATACCCGGATGTTCCATACGCGGCACGAGTAGCCCAGGCATCTTGCCTGGGTTGCCCATTACGCAGGCAGAGAGCCTGCGTTGCCCGATCCGCAAACTCGTCTCGTGCACGAGTTTAGTCCAAGCGGCGACATTTCGCTAGATCGGTAGAGAAAGGAAACACTGCGCAACTTCCCGAAAGCGCCGGCATTACCCAGACTATCGCGTTCCGCCGCTGGAGGGAAATTCTGCGACCTCTGCCCCGTCGGCTCGTGGACGATTCGAGAGCTACCAGGCATAATCCAGCGTATGCGGTATTTCCAGAGCGAGTGTCTCAGTAACGACCCGGTCCATGGATACGTCTCCTTCACGTCTTCCGAGGGACTAGACGAGGGCGAGGTCTCCGAGCGCGAGATCGTCGACCATCCCTGGGTTCAGCGGCTCCGGCAGATCCACCAATTGCAGACCGCCTGGTGGGTTTTTGCCTCCGCTGAGCACACCCGATTTCAGCATGTGCTGGGAGCCATGCACCTGGCCAGCCGGGCCGTGGAGAGGCTGTTTCCCAGTCTTGCGGAGGAGTGCCCGGACGTGCCGAGCCGCGGGTACGTCGAATCGCTGATGCGCATGGCCGCGCTGTTGCACGACGTGGGGCACGGCCCCTTTGGCCACTTCTTCGACCGCCACTTCCTGGCCGACTACGGCCTCACCCACGAAACCCTCGGTAGCGAGATCATCCGCCACGAGTTGGGGGACCTCTTGCGAGGCATTCGCCGCAACCCGAACAGCCGCCTGGAAGATGGGGAAACGCTCGACCCCCACCAGATCACCCAGTTGATCACGCGACCCACCGACCGCCGGCACGACGAAGTGCCCCGCTGGCTGCGCTTCCTGCGGAGCCTGTTCAGCGGGCTCTACACGGTCGACAACATGGACTTTGTCCTGCGCGACGCGTACATGTCGGGCTACAGCACCCGGGCGTTCGACCTGGATCGACTGCTCCGCTACAGCGTGTTCACCGAAAAGGGGCTGACGATCCACGATCGGGGGCTCTCGGCGCTGGTCCGATTCATTGAAGTTCGGGCGGAGCTGTTTCGGGCGGTCTACTTTCACCGCACGGTGCGGGCGATCGACCTTTCGCTCCAGGAATTGTTTCTCGATAGCAAGCCGTTCCTATTCCCCGGCAATCCGCTCGAACACCTCGACGAGTACCGGCAATTGACCGAATGGTCGCTTCTGGTGCACGTGGCCGACTGGGCCCGGGGCAGCGATCCGACTCTTCGACCGTTAGGAGAGCGGTGGAAACGCCTGTTGAACCGCGACGTGCGATGGAAGATGGCCTGTGAGCGGGAATTCTTTTTCCTGCCCGGCCAGTCCGAACAGGAAAGCATTTTCAGCGACGAAACCCTCTTCGAGGCCGCCGTGCGAAAGGAGCTGCCGCCGGAGTTGAGGGACCTGCCCTTGCGATTCGATCCGGCCCGGCACGTCCACCGTCCCGGCGCGAGCGCCCCGGCCGCGGGCCAAAACTTCCTCTACGACTTCGCCGCGGGAAGAATCCGAAGCCTCGACGACCGCGAGCTGTTCCGGCAGATCCCGCTCAGCTACCGCATCTGCCGCATCTACGCCGAAGACGGTCGCCACAACGCCGAACTCGCCGCGGCCATGGACCGGCTCACCAAAGCCAGCCACGCCGACGACCTGACGAACATGTGACCGAAGAAGAAGAGGGCCAGCACCGATTGGTGGTTGTTCTCGCCGGAATGTCGGTGATGTCCGCGTTTCCTCCCACAAAAGTAGAATGTCCCCCTTTTCCCCTTTT
>JBDRTC010000463.1:0-3029 GCA_043824335.1 Planctomycetota bacterium
TCGCCGATCCGTCCAGTTCGGCCCATCAGCGTCGGCCTTCAGCAGAATCTGAGCACGTCGGACCTTTTGGCTTGTCCCCTTGAGCTTCTTGATGACTTCCCATAACTCACTTCGTTCTTCTTCCGTCAGTCGGACGATAAACCTCTTTTCCATGGGAAACCTCCTTGTTCCCCCCCTTGTTTCCCGTAGCATCGTCAATCGCCCGAAAATCTCCAACCCTAATTCTTAGATGTGACAAAGCACTAGAGTGGAGACGAGCGGGCTCGAACCGCCAACCCCCGGCTTGCAAAGCCGGTGCTCTCCCAATTGAGCTACGTCCCCAAGAAATCGATAACGATCCCCATGGCGAACAAGTCTACCGCTCGCCCCCCCAGCGTCAAGCCACCCTCCAGGAACGTGTTCTCGAAGCACCACGTCAATTCTCCGCCCCAGGACCACTCAGACTGGCTGTTGGAAGGAATACGGTCCAGTTGACGGAACTCGTCCATTCCCATATTGTTAGGGGCTTCGGAGGCCTCTGTCCTCGGCCTCCCCGCCCAGGAGCAGAACCATGAGCATTGATGACGCCACGGGAACGGGCTTCTCGACCCTGCGGGGCCGCAGCTATCCGTCCATCCGGCAGTTCACGGTATTCCTGGAGAATCGCGTGGGGCAGCTCTTGGAGGTCGTGCGCCGGTTTGAGGCCACGGAGGTCCGCATTGTGGCCCTTTCCATCGTCGATTCGGCCGAGTGCGCGTTCGTGAGGTTTCTGCTCAGCCACCCGGAGGAGGGCCGGGAGATCCTGGAGCGGGCCGGCCTGGCAATCATTGAAAGCGATCTGATCGGGGTGGAGTTGCCCGAGGGGCCCCAACCCTTGCTCGAGATCTGTACGGCGCTGTTGCAGGCCGAGGTGAACATCATCCAAGCTTACCCGTTGTTTGCCCGACCGCGAGGCGGCCCGGCCGTGGCCCTGATGGTCGACAACATCGAAATGGGCCTGGAAACGCTCGCCGCCAAGCAATTCACCATGATTTCCGAGGCGGATCTGGCGGGGGACCAGTGAGCCAGGGCGCGACCTTTCCCGCCCGGCGTCGAAACTTGTCACCCCAGACGCTTGACACGGTCGCCGGGTGTGCCAAACTAGGAACGAGCTGGAGAAGAGGGCTTTTTCTCTGCGAGTTTCTCGATGGCGATTCGCGTCACCTGTCCCGGCTGCCACAAACGATTCAACGTCAGCGACCAGTTCGCCGGCAAGTCGGGGCCGTGTCCCCAGTGCAAGACCGTCATTCGGGTTCCCACGAAAGAGGAAGAGGTCAAGCTCCACGGGCCGGAGGAACTGGCCGCGGGCGGGCGTGGGGGCATCGCGGCAGAACCCATCGCAAGACTGGAGACGACACTCTCTCCGGTTGCCATCGCCTCGATTGCCGCGGCCGCCTTGGTGGTTTTGATCGTTACGGCCGTTCTCGGCCGTGCGGAGTTTTTCGAGGACCAAGGGCTGCTGAAATCGGCCGTCGGGCTCTTGTTGGTGTCTCCGCCGCTGGTCATCGCCGGCTACTCGTTTCTGCGCGACGACGAAGACCTAAGCCCTTATCGCGGCATGGCATTGTGCGTGCGCGCGGGAATCTGTTCCGCAGCGTATGTGGCTTTATGGGGGATTTACGGGTACGTGTCGGGAGAATACTTGACCGGCGAGCTATGGACCTGGGTGTACGTGGCGCCTCCGTTCTTCGTCGTCGGGGGACTGGCCGCCCTGGCCTCTCTCGACCTGGACTTCGGCAGCGGCTTCTTCCATTACTGCTTCTACCTCGCCGTGACCATTCTGCTCCGCTGGCTCGCCGGAATGGGATGGGTGTGGGTAATCTCCGAGGAGCCGTTCTTCTAGGAGCGGTTGCCGGGAGAGGCCCATGACGCGGCTCTTGGACATCCCCGAGTTGGTGGGGCTCGACGCCCGGCGGGGCCTCATCCGCATCCCTCCGGAGCTGGACGTGCCGCTCACCCGGCGCGTCCGCCGGATCATCGACACCCCGGAGTTCCGTCGCCTGGCCCGCATCAGCCAGTTGGGCCTGGTCTCCCTGGTCTATCCGGCGGCGATCCACACGCGGTTCGAGCACTCGTTGGGCGTCTATCGGTTGGCCCTGTTGTTGTTGAAGCAACTGGCGCACAACCCGCGGTTTGCCGCGGCCGTGACCCGGGAGGAGGCCGACCTGTTCATCGCCGCCGCGCTGGTTCACGACGTGGGGCACTGGCCCTTTTGCCATCCGATCGAGGACATCCAGCTTCCGACGGTGCCGCGCCACGAGTCGTTTGCCGAATCTTTCCTCCTCGACGGCGAGATCGCCGACGTGTTGCGCGAGGATTGGAACATCGACCCGCGGGACGTAGTCGCCCTCTTGAACGAGAAACCCCGCAACGCGAGCCGGCGGATTCTGGCCAGCATGCTCTCCGGGCCCATCGACATCGACAAGATGGATTACCTGTTTCGCGACAGCCTGCACGCGGGCGTCCCCTACGGGCGGCATTTCGACCAACAGCGGCTGATCGGCAGCCTTTCGCTGAACGCCGCCGGCGACGGGCTGGCCATCACCGACAAGGGTAAGACGGCGACCGAGCTGATGGTCTTCGCCCGCTACGTCATGTTCAGCGAGGTCTACTGGCATCACGGGGTTCGGTCGGCCACGGCGATGCTGCAACGCGCCTTCTCGATGCTCAGCGATCAACTGGATCTGGACCGGCTGTTCCGGAGGACCGAGCCGGACTTGATCGCCGAACTCCAGGAGACAGCCGGCGATGGCCCGGCCGCGGAGCTTCTCTCGGGGATTTTCGGTCCCAAGCGAAAGCTCTACAAGCGCTTGGCCCAGTACAGTCTCTTTGAACAGCACGATCTCTACGGACGGCTGGCCCGACGCCCGTACCTTTGGCTGGCGGCTTGTGCCGAGCGGCTGGCCGCGTTGGCCGGGAGGGCGTTGGGCCGCGAGGTTGCCCCGCACGAGATTCTTTTCGACGCCCCGCCGGTTGAGCGTGAAGTGGAGATCCACGTCGACATCTACTAC
>JBDRTC010000464.1:0-2528 GCA_043824335.1 Planctomycetota bacterium
CAGGCCGGGCTTGTCCATCATCGACATGTTGTCCAGATGGAACAGCACCGGGAGCCTGACCTCCACGCAAGCCTCGTACAGCTTCATGTTCAAAGGATCGTCGATGGGCAACCTGCACTTGTGCTCGCCAAATCCGATCGCGCCGGCGTCGATGTAGCGCTTCAGCATCTCGACAACGAGCCTTTTGCTCGTCAGGTGCGTGCCGAGTCGGCGGGGGTCGACGTCGCAAAACGGGAGCAGACGGTCCCGGTGAGGCTTCGTCTCCTTGAGCACGAAGTCGGTGCTGATGGGGAACCAAAACGCCTCGGGGGAGACCAGCGGCAAGACGAACGCTTGGGCGATGCCGTGGGCATCCATCCAATCGAGCATCATCGACGCGGTGATCGGCCCGTACTCCGGCCCGAACCACGGGTGGGTGAGATGAACGTGGTCGTCGATGTAGCCTTGCGGCGGCGCGCCGCCGTCGGGCGGTTGTGCCTTGGCCTTGCGCGAGAAAAGCCCGGCAGCCAAGCCCGCGGCCGCCGTGCGTTTGACCATGTCTCGCCGGGAGATCAATTTCTGGGAGTGTGGCATCGCTTCTGCTCAGGGTTGAACCTGTATCTCGATCACCGTTTCGCCGTCATCAGAAGGGCGGACCGTTGCCAACGGATACTCTGCCGGCGCAGGGTCGACCAAGGCGAGCTTGCCATTGCCGACGGCGTGCACCGGGACGTGCCCGCCGGGCTCCCACGCCTCGATTGTGCCGGTCTTCACGTTGAGACGGGCCCGGTCTTTCCAGGTGACGGTGTCGCCGTCGCGCACGGCGGCGGCGTCCGACCACCATTGCCACGGGCTTGTGCCGCGGCGCCTGACGACCAGCCGGCCGGGGCGGTGTAACGCGATCGTCAGCTGCTCGCCTTCCGTGCCGCTCGACCGGATCACGGCCGTCGTCCCGTCGTCCTCCAGCTCTTTCGTGGGCAAATCCCCGGCGGAGAACATTCCCTGCGACACGAGCACGGGTTGCCCGCCGGCGTGGACGACCAGTTGTTCCTTGCGGAGCCCGGCGACGAGATCACCCGGCTGCCACGACGCCCGAACGTACCACTCGTCGACCGACGGGAAGCCGTACGAGAGCTTTGCATGGTCCGCCTCGGCGGGAACGCTCGGGTCGAGCCACACGTAAGCGTATCCGCCCAGCTCGAAAAGGAGCTGCTCCCCGTGCGGAGTGACGTAGCGTGTTTGCTGGATGCGACCCAGCGAATGGTCCCAAAAAGCGAGGTGCTGGCAGACGGGCCGGCGGTACTCGCGGGCCAGGGCCAGAAGCACCGGGGCGTAGTATTCCAGTTGCCCGTAACTGGGCGACAAGATCACGGTCTGGTGGGGACGATTATGGCCGGGCCGTTTCCCGGCGGCGATCGACGCCAGCGTAAGATCGGGTTGCATGAACTTCTCGTGCTTCTCGAACAGGTCGCGACCCGTGACACGGCGCAGCGCGTCCATGAAAAAAAGCCGGTAGTGCATCGTCGACGCCCAGAACGTGGCCCCTTCCGTCTGGGCGCCGTCGGCCGCAAGCCCGGTCGGGAGCAGGTGCTCCTCGAACTTCTTCACGGTCGCCTCAAGCCAATCGCGCGCCTCGGGCTCCTCTCCCAAAAGCGCCAGGGCGACCACGCCGAACGAGGCCCACTCGACAATGGCGTGGTGCGTGTGGAAGCCCGGCCCGGCGATCGTGGGCGTGGTGAAATAGTCCGCATAATACTTCCGAGCGATGCGGGCGAGCGTCGCGCGCACCTCCTCTTGCTCGGCCTCGCTGAACTGGTCGTAAAGAAGATCGTAGCCCACGGCCACGCCCTTGAGGAGCCGGCAGACGGCGTAAGCCTTGCCTCCGTCGACGGCCCCGTCGGCCTCGCGCTGCCACGCCCGGCAATTGGCCAGCACCCAGTCGCGTCCCGCCTCGCCGTGGCGGCGGTCGCCGCCGATGGCATAGGCAAAGGCCAGGTGCTCCGTGATGGCCAGGTCCCCCATGATGGCGTAGAAGCGGTCGTACAGGTTCTCGTAGATCGGGTCCGGGGCGACGGGTGCGATCCACTCCTTGCGCGGCGTGCGCGTCAGGCACCAATCGGCCGACTCGCGGAGGTTGTTCCAGATCGTTGCGTGCATGCCCGTCTGACGAAGCCGACGAAGCTCGGCAAGCTCGTCCGCCGTGAAGTAAAGGCGCGGATGGCCCGGCTTCGAGGCAGGTTCGCCCAGCGCCGCGCCGGAGGAGAAGTGGAGCGCCAATACCAGCAACGTCAACCGCAGGTGTCTCACTGTCTGGTCGCTCCCAAAGAGCTACAATGCCTTTAGCCGTCGGCGGCTCGTCAACGGGCGGCCATAGTCCGCTGAGCCACAGCGATTATGCGGGAGGAGCCACGCCATGTCAATCGGCGCGGCCACGGCAATCGGGGTGCTGCCCTTATGGACATCGCGACCACCGTCGCGTACCTTAGCGGGACAAGGAAAAACCTGCATGGTCGGGTGCCACTGGCGTCTCGCCAGTGCACGGGCAAGAT
>JBDRTC010000465.1:0-9072 GCA_043824335.1 Planctomycetota bacterium
ACCGCGCCCGACTCCGTATAGGCCAAGAGTTGCTTTAAGAGGCTGGGAACCAGGTTGATGGTGAGGCGCAGCTCGGGCACCTCTTTCAAGAGCATCGCCATGCCCCAGTAGTCCTTGGTGCCGTGCAGGCGGACCCAAGGCATGGGGTTTTCACACCCAATGTCGTCCGGATAGTAAGGCTGATGCTGGTGCCAGACAAACGCCAGCGAGACGTCGTGCATCGTTCTTGCTCACTCCGTAATGCCGATAGGGGCCGTAAGACACGGCGATAAGAATGCCGAGCTTATAGCGTGACGGTCCCCTGTTTCCTCCGTGCGGTAATCTGCCCGTAGAGATCCACGTACTGCCGTGCGCTTCGGGCACAAGACCAGTCCTGCTGCATGCCGGTGCGGACGAGCCGGCTCCAGGCGTCGCGGTCCTGGTAGAGGTCTCTGGCCCGTTGGAGCGTCTCGCTCAGGGCCTGAGCGTTGTCCTCCTGGAAGCTGAACCCGTTGGCCGTTCCGTCGGCGAGCGTCTGGTCACTCGCGTCGACGATCGTGTCGGCCAGCCCCCCCGTCGCCCGAACCAGCGGCACCGTGCCGTACTTCAGGCTGTACATCTGATTCAATCCGCAGGGCTCGTAACGGCTGGGCATCAGGAACACGTCGGCCCCGGCTTCGATTTTGTGGGCCAGCTCATCGGAGAACTCCAGTCGGGCGGCGACCTTCTTCGGGTACCGCTTGGCCAAGGCACCGAAGCGCTCCTCCAACGCCGGATCACCGGTGCCTAAAATCACCCACTGGAAGTCGGCCGTTTCCACCCAATGGGGCATGATCTCGGCCACCATGTCGAAGCCCTTTTGACGGTCCAATCGGCCGATCATGCCCACCACGGGCATGTGCGCCTCGCGCGGGAGCCCCAGTTCCCCCTGCAACGCCGCTTTGCAGACCGGCTTGCCCGTCTCCACCGACTGGCTGTCGTAGTTGGCCGCCAGGACCGGGTCGACGGCCGGGTTCCACACGCCGTAATCGACCCCGTTGAGGATTCCCGTGAGCACTTCCTGGCGATGTCGCAACACGCCCTCCAACCCGTGCCCGAACCGGGAAGTCTGAATCTCCTTGGCGTATCGAGGGCTCACGGTGTTGATCGCGTCGGCAAAGACCAGGCCCGTCTTGAGCAGGTTCAAATTCCCGTGGTACTCCATTTGGTGCCAGTTGAAGTACTTCCAGTCGAGGCCCGTCAGCAGCATGTCCCAGTGCCAGAACTGCCCCTGATACCCCATGTTGTGGATGGCAAACAGACAGGCGATCGACTCGTATTGCGGAAGACCGGCATATTCGATCTTCAAGTAGGCCGGCACCAGCCCGGTCTGCCAGTCGTTGGCGTGAATCACGTCGATATC
The DNA here is from genome assembly GCA_043824335.1 of Planctomycetota bacterium. Lineage (GTDB taxonomy): Bacteria > Planctomycetota > Planctomycetia > Pirellulales > Thermoguttaceae > JBDRTC01. The sequence continues at coordinate 1,382 of JBDRTC010000465.1, forward strand.
GAGATCCAGGAGCCGAATCGCCTCCATCACCGCCCGGGAAAAGAAGACGAACCGCTCGCAGTTGTCGGCATAATCCTCGCCGTCCTCCCGGTAAAGCTCCTCGCGGTCGAAGTATTCTTCCTGCTGTACCAGGTAGACCGGCACCTCGCTCTGGGGAAGCTTGCTGGCCAGAAGGTGCCCGGTAACCGTCTTGCTGCCGACGGGCACGATGAAATCGATCCCCAAAGGCTCGACGAGCTGCCTGGAGTACCTTGCCCTCCTGTAGAAGGGAAGAATGAGGGCTGTCTGGTGCCCAAGCCGGGCCAGCTCGATGGGCAGTGCCCCGCAAACGTCGCCCAGACCGCCCGTCTTGGCGAACGGGACCGCCTCGCTACTCGCCACCAAAATGTTCACCAGACAAAGACTCCGTCCCGGCCCAGGATGGAAGCCGGGAATCAAGAGGCACTGGTCATGCTCTCGACCGCACGACGCGCCATGGCCCGTGGCAATCGCTACCACCGAAACAATGAAGCTACCAGAAACCGTCCGAAATTCAAATCGGACTTCCCCTCCGGCGGTCTCTCTGAGCATGGCCGCCGGGAGATTTTCAGGTTAGCGTACCGATACCATCGGAACTTGCCGCCGTTTGGATTAGGTTTTCCCAGACCGTGCGAGCGTTCTTTTTTCTCTAACCCCCGCAAATTCATACAAGCGGGCATTTCCGTTTTTGCCCACCTCTCGCAGAGTCCCGATCTTAAGAAGGCAGTAGGCTATTCTCTGGGCAAACCATCGCTCGACACCGAGGGAACCCGCCAAGTGGCCCGTGTCGAACGGCCTTGGCAGGGGGCAAGTAATCAGCTGTCCCAAGTCTTCGGCGGTTCGCAGGCGGTAGGTCTTGCTCACCGCCAGCAGCTTCCGGTCTTCCACCTCGTGATCGCCCCGGCGCCAGCGCCGCCGGCGACCGTGGCCCGGATAACGCCACTCTTCGATCTCCACCAGGGGCACTTCCAGCGACAGCCTTTCGTGGGGGAACACCCGGGTGAAATGGACGAGATCGTCGAAAAGGTCGAGGATCTTTCCCCGTTTGGGGCTCGTTCGCCGGTCCGTGACGCGTCCTCCCTTCGACGCCCGCTTGACCAGCCGCTTCTTGACCACGATCGGCTTGACGACCAGCACCCGATGCTCGGCAAGGAGTTTCTGCACCTTGTCGCGGATGGCGGCCAACGAACCGTGCTGGATCTCGACAAGCTGGTCCCCCGAGACCACGTCGATGCGATACCGCCCCAGGGCGACCTCGAATCTTGCTCCCCGTCCGGCGTAAAGCCCTTTCAAATCACGGTGCAGTGAAGTTTCCATGGGCAAGAACCGTGGGGCATCCGGTCCGGCGTGAGCCAGCCAGTCCATTCCAGGTCGTGTGGGCCCCAGGGATTATCGGACTTACGGCCGCTTGCGGCTTAGCCGGACCTCAGGACATCCAGGACCATCGAATCTCCTGCCCACTCCCTCAATGCCCAAGGTAGGGTTCACGTTCCTCCTCGACGGGCCCCATTTTCGGCCCGGGGCCGACGCGCTCATGCAGGTTGCCGATCGCCAACCAGAGGAAGCAGACCAGGCAAAACGCCGCAACAAGGTTGATGCCGAGTGTCCAGAGAGCCCGGCGATCGCGGCGCCGGTCGGCACGGCGGCGTCGAAACCAGTACTCCACCATCAGCCAGGTGGAATACGCGGTCATCAGGAAGGGCGGGAGCAGGAAAAGCCCCATCCAGGCCGCCCGCCACGCGCGGACCACCAGGGTGTCGAGGTCGCTTTCACTCCGGCGGCCGGGCTGTTCACGTGATGGTTCTGCGTGGTCCCCTGCGCGCGAGAGAGCGTCGCCGGCTTCCGTGGCACGGGTCGCGTCCGCTGCCGGGACTTCACGGGAAACGTCGTGCCTGGTGTCGGGCACCAGCGGCGCCAGCGCGTGACAGAGTTTCGTGAACAAGAAGTAGGCAAACGTGGGCGGGAAGAGGACCGTCAAAAAGGCGACGTCCGGGGGCGGGGCCTCAGGCTCCTCGGGCTCGGTTTCCGGTGCCTCCTCCTCCGGAAACTCCGGGGGGCCTTCGCCCTCGATCGTGGTGCCGCACGCCCAGCAGACGTCCATGTTGACGTCCACCTCCGCCCGGCAATTAGGGCACTTCCAGCTTGCCGAGGCCTCGCCCCAGGCGGGCGCCTCCTCGGTCGCGGCCGCGACTCCGGCGGCTCGATCCCGTTCCCGGTCGGCGAGGATTTCTCTCGCCGCCGAAACGCTCTCCTCCGGCACGAGGAGCTTCACGCCTCCCAGCGCGTTGGAGAAATGCCAGGCCCAGGCAGCCGTGGTTTCGTTCTCCAGGAAGACCCGAATGCCCGCTTCTTCCAGCCGGTTCCGGAGCAGGTGCGTCTCCTCGGGCGTTCCGTACTGGGCGATAACCGTGAGTTTCGCAGACATGGCAGGCCGCTGCTGGGCCGAACGCGGACGACGTTACCGTGACAAGCAGTCCCCGCTGTTCATTCTATCCAAGACCGCCCGGCTGTCGACTCTTTCGATTCCTGCGGATCGAGGAAGCCTTCAACGGCTTTCGCAATGAAATCGGCTGAATCTGCCTATCTGGGCCAACCGATATGGTTTATGCTGTCCATGCAATGCGCAGGCACCCTCGGCCCCCCGTAAAGAGGGGACTGTCCAAGCGGAGCCTGGGGTGCGATAATCGAGGGTGAGTGTGCGTAAGGTCCTCCGTCCCGGAACGCTGATGTATCGCGTCTTTCAGAATGTGGTGCTGTTTGCGGTGTCCCTGCACATGGTGCTTGGGTGCTGCGTCCACCATGCGCACTCCCGTCCACTTGCGTCTGGCGACGAACCTATCTGTGAAAGTACGTGCCCACACCACCACGGCCATGACGAAGAGAGCCGTGATCCTTGCGACCATCCGTCAGGCGGCCAAGGCTGCGAGCATGGTCGTTGCGTGTTCACTCGGGCGAGATCGGACGGCGTTCCCCAATTCCTGGTCGGGGCCCATTGCTTGCCGGTCCTCGGCTTGGTGCCCTGCCAGCCCACGCTGAACGGGGTCGAGGCCATGGATCTGGCCATCCACATTCGCTGGCAACCGATCCCGCTGCATCTCTTGAATCAAGCCCTCTTGCTTTGATTCCCCCTCTTTGTGGCTAGGCTCGTGAGGCTGAACCGCGCGCTCGGGTGACGATTATCCCTGTCTGGTTTCACGTCTCTTTGACCATATTCCTATGGGAAGAGACGTCACACGGACATCGTTGAGTCGCGCGACCCGATTTGGTTTCGCCTGCCGGTTCCGTGTGGAGGTCGAGGGTTTCCGTTCCGAGGAGGTTTTTCCATGTGTCCCGTTACGTCGCGCAAGCGTTCCGTGCCTGCTGGACGAAGGATCGATCACGTTCACTCCAAGAGAGCTGCGCGGATTCAGTTGCCCCAACTCACGAAACTTGGGGGGTCGATCCTGGCGGTCACCCTGGTGGCCGCTCTGCTGCTCGTGGCCGGGTTTCTTTCCCGTAGCTGGTGGATGCCCCGAGCCGGCCAGCTCTTGGCCACAGCCCAGGATCGCCTGTACGCCGGGGAGGGGAGCCAGGACACGACCATACACGATCATGCCGAAGCGGATGCCCAAGCCGGCGACGCCCATGGGACGAGTGGCGAGGCCACCTCGCTCGAACTGAGTGAGCAGGCGCAAAAGAACGTCGGCCTGGAGCTCTTCACGGTTGAGCTGGGCGACTTCGACCGGACGATCACGGTCCCGGCCATGATCGTCGAACGTGCCGGGCGAACGGAGCTGAAGGTATCGGCCCAAATGACCGGGATCGTCACCCGGGTCTATCCCATTCGCGGGGAAGCGGTCACTCCCGGCCAGCCCCTGTTCGACGTGCGGCTGACTCACGAAGACCTCGTGGCCACACAGAGCGCCTTTCTCGAAACGGTCGAGAAGCTCGACGTGATCCGCCAGGAGGTGGCTCGCCTGGAAAAGGTGACCTCCAGCGGCGCCGTTGCCGGCAAGCGGCTGCTGGAGCGTCAGTACGAGCGGCAGAAGACCGAGGCGTCGTTCCGCGCGCAACGCCAGGCGCTGATCCTTCACGGCCTCAGCGAAGAGCAGGTGGACGGCATCTCGTCCAACCGGCAGTTGCTCCAGGACATGACGGTCGTTGCGCCGCCCTTGGCCCACTGCGAATCGTGCGAAAAGCACGAGGAGTATCTTCAAGTGGCCGAGCTGATGGTGGCGCCGGGCCAGCACGTCGCCGCGGGAACGCAGTTGTGTACGTTGACCGATCATTGCGCGCTGTACGTGGAAGGAAGGGCCTTCGAGCAGGACGCCGAGGCGCTGAACGAGGCGGCCGACAAGGGTGTTCCGGTCACCGCGGTCGTCGAGGGGAACGGATCGGGACCCCACGAGGTTCCCGACCTGCACATCCTCTACCTTGAAAACCAGGTCGAGGTGGACTCCCGCGCCTTGAAGTTCTACCTGAGTCTGCCCAACGAACTGGTCCGCAACGAAGCCACCGCGGAAGGGCACCGCTTCATCGGCTGGCGATACCGGCCCGGCCAGCGCGTCGAGCTCAAGGTGCCCGTCCAGCGGTGGGAGAGCCGCATCGTGCTGCCCGTCGACGCGGTCATCAAGGAAGGGCCGGAGTGGTACGTCTTTCAGCAGAACGGCCCCCACATCGACCGGCGGTCGGTGCACGTCGAGTATCGCGATCAGCGCTGGGCGGTGATCGCAAACGACGGGACCCTCTTCCCCGGCGACGTGGTGGCGGCGAAAGGCGCCTACCAGATCCACCTGGCGCTGAAGAACAAGGCGGGCGGAGGTGTCGATCCGCACGCGGGACATAATCATTGATGAGTCGAGAGTCCAGAGTCGAGAGTCCAGAGTTTGGAGGGGTAGGGATGTTTCGGTTTGAGAAGTTGGAGGTGTGGCGGAAAGCGGTTGATTTTGCGGATGTCGTTTATGCGGTGACGAGAACGTTTCCGAATGACGAGCGGTTTGGCTTGACCGGCCAGATGCGCAGGGCGGCGGTTTCGATATCGTCGAACCTGGCCGAGGGGAGCGGTAGATCGTCGAACAAGGATTTCGTGCAGTCCGTCGAGATCGCATACGGCTCACTCATGGAGGTCGTCTCACAGATGTAAATCGCCCACCGCCAGTCGTTCCTCGAAAAGACCCACCACGACGACTTGCACGGTAAAGCGGACGAGCTCGCCCGGATGCTCAGCGGCCTGCGAGCAAGTCTGACGAAAAGGAACCAATAGCCAAAACCCAAACTCTCAACTCTCCACTCTCCACTCTCGACTCTCCACTCTCAACTCCGGACGGATCCCCATGCTCAACGCCGTCATTCGTTTCGCCCTGAGGCAGCGGCTTTTGGTCGCCGCGCTTGCCCTGTTCGTGCTCCTCTACGGCGGCTGGCAAACCCTGAAGCTGCCGATCGACGTGTTCCCGAACCTCGACCGGCCTCGGGTGACCGTGATGGTCGAAGCCCCCGGCTTGGCGCCCGAGGAAGTCGAGGCGCTGATCACCTTCCCGCTGGAGAGCACGCTGAACGGAGCGACCGGGGTCCAGGCGGTGCGCACGCAGTCTGGGGTGGGGATCGCCGTGATCTACGTGGAGTTTGATTGGGGGACCGACATTTACGTCGATCGTCAGGTCGTGACCGAGAGACTCGCGCTGGTTGCCGATCACTTGCCGCCGGGGATTGCCCCGCAACTGGCCCCCATCTCTTCGGTCATGGGCCAGATCATGATCATCGGGATGTGGAGCGAGGGAGGGCAGACCGCGCCGATGGAGTTGCGGACATTGGCCGATTGGGAGGTGCGACAGCGGCTGCTCACGATTCCCGGCGTTTCCCAGGTCTTCGTGATGGGCGGGGATCGCATGCAGTTCCAGGTCCTCGTGTCGCCCGACGAGCTGCTCCGCTACGGCGTCACGCTCCACGAGGTGAAAACGGCCTTGGAGGAGAGCAACGCCAACGCGACCGGAGGCTATCTGGATCAGCAGGGGCCCAACGAACTCTTGGTCCGCTCGCTCGGTCGGATCCGAACCACCGACGAGATTCGGGACGTGGTCGTGAAAATGCGCGGCGACCGGCCGGTCACGGTCGGTCAGGTGGCCAAAGTGATCGAAGGGCCGCAAGTGAAGCGCGGCGACAGCGCGGCTTTTGTAAGAGTTGAGAGTCGAGAGTCGAGAGTGGGGGGTGGAGAGCGGAGTTCTTCTGCTCTGGACTCTGGACTCTCGACTCTCGACTCTCCACTCTCGACTCTCAACTTTTCCGGCGGCCCGGCGGTGGTGCTCACGATTAACAAGCAGCCGCACGCCGACACGCGGCAGGTGACCAACGAAATCACGGCGGCGCTCGGGGAGCTTGAGGACCGGCTTCCCGGCGACGTGCGGATCTATCCCCAGTTGTACCAGCAGAAGGCGTTTATCGATGTGGCCATCGATAACGTTTGGGAGGCACTTCTGGACGGCGGCCTTTTGGTCGTCGTGATCCTGTTCTTGTTCCTGCTTAATTTCCGCACGACGTTTATCACCCTGACGGCTATTCCGCTCTCGATTGTCGTGACCGGTCTGGTGTTCAAGTGGTTCGACCTGTCGATCAACACGATGACCCTGGGCGGCCTGGCCGTGGCCATCGGCGAGCTGGTCGATGACGCTATCGTGGGCGTGGAGAACGTCTTTCGTCGACTGCGCGAGAACCGGCTCCGTGGGGATCCCGAGTCGGCGCTGTTAGTGGTGTTTCGAGCCAGCGCAGAAGTCCGCAACCCGATTGTCTTCGGTACCGTCATCGTGGTGTTGGTCTTCATCCCCGTCTTCGCGCTGAGTGGGATGGAAGGGCGCCTGTTCACGCCGCTGGGCATCGCGTACATTGTCTCCATTCTCTCGTCCCTGCTGGTTTCCTTGACACTCACGCCGCTTCTCTCCTATTGGCTGTTGGCCCGGAAGGGAATCTGGCCATGGGTGGCGGCCGTGCTGGCTCCGCTGGGCACATTCGCCATTTCATACTGGGTGGCACCGGAACTGCTCGCACTGCTCCGGCTGGACCGAGCCGCCGAGTGGCTCGCCGAGGCGCCGCTCAGGTTCCACTTGCTGTTGGCCGGCGTCGCCTCGCCGCTTCTTTGGGCCGTGATCATGCTCGCGGAACGCTTCTCCCATGAAGAGCGCGACGGGCTCCTGCTCAGGGTGCTCAAGGGGACGGCCGCCGTCGGCATCCGCATCGGGCTCGCCGCCCCGGTTCCCGTGCTTCTGGTTTCGCTGGCCGTGGTGGCCGCGAGCGGCTACGCCCTGGTGCAGTTGGAAAACGACTTCTTGCCGCCGTTTAACGAGGGGGCCGTGCAACTGAACATCATTCTCCCGCCCGGCACGTCGTTGAAAACTTCCAGCGAAGTGTCGCGAAAGGTCGAACAGCGGCTGAAGAGGATCGAAGACCTGACGGCGTTTGTCCGCAAGAGCGGCCGCGCCGAGCTCGACGAGCACGCGGTCACGGTGAACTTTTCCGAGATTATCGCCTCGTTCGATCCGAACACGACCCGAAGCCGTGAGGAGATCCTTGAAGATTTGCGGGAGGCCATGGCCGACGTGCCCGGCATCGTGACGGCGGTCGACCAGCCGTTGCAGCACTTGATCTCCCACACGCTCTCGGGCGTCAAGGCCCAGGTGGCCATCAAGCTCTTCGGCAACGACCTT
>JBDRTC010000466.1:0-2971 GCA_043824335.1 Planctomycetota bacterium
GGACCCGCGAGCTGGCCGAGCAGGAAGTCTCCGCCCAGCCGTGACGCGCCAGAAGCACTTGCCCCGTTTAGCTGCCGCCGGCACGCCGGCATGTTTCCCGTTTAGCTGCCGCCGGTACGGCGGCATGCAGTGGAAGGGCCGATTGAGTACAATGCCGCCGTACTAAACGGCGGAGTGTCCGAATCGGCGCGGAACAACTCGGGGACTGTCACGAAGAACTTGGGGACTGTCCCGATTTTCCCGCAGGGAAAATGGGACTGTCCCCCTCCCAAACCAAACGAGGTTTTCCTCATGAGACTTAACCTCTCGTTGCTCGCCCGGGGTGGACTAGCCCTCGCGCTCGCGCTGGCCGCCGCCCGGTTGGCCCGCGCTGAAATCACCGACGGGCGCCTCGAACGCCTGACGTACAACAACCCGGGGCTGGCGGTCGACCTGGGCGTCGGGCTCTGGGCCTGGCCGCTACCAATGGATTACGACGGCGACGGCGACCTCGACCTCGTCGTCTCCTGCCACGACGTTCCCTACAACGGCAGCTACTTTTTCGAGAATCCGGGCAAAGACCCCAAGTTCCCGGTCTTCAAACCGGGCGTGTTGATCGGAAGTGGGCTTTCCAACGTCCAGGTCTCGCACGTCGACGGCAAGCCGCGGGTGCTCGTGCCCGGTTTCGAGTACGTCGGCGTGCCCGGGCACGGCCTCGTCGACCGCGTGAAGCTGTCCGTGCCGCCGAACATCCACGAGCCGGGCCGCAAGCTCCGCGCCAACCAATGGAAGGTCGCCGACTACGCCGGCGACGGGGCCGTGGACCTGATCGTCGGCGTCGGCGACTGGACCGACTACGGCTGGGACAACGCCTTCAACGAAAAGGGCGAATGGACCAATGGGCCGCTGCACGGCTACGTCTACTTGCTCCGCAACAAGGGCACGACCGACCAGCCGGACTATGAGGAGCCCGTGAAGATCAAAGCCGGCGGCGAGCCGATCGACGTCTACGGCATGCCTTCCCCCTGCATCGAGGATTTCGACGGCGACGGTGACCTCGACATCCTTTGCGGCGAGTTTCTCGACGGGTTCACCTGGTTTGAGAACGTGGGCACACGAACCGGGCCGGAGTACCGGGCCGGCCGGCGTCTCACCACGCCCGACGGCGAGCCGCTGCGGATGAGCCTTTGCATGATTATCCCCTCGGCCATCGACTGGGATCGCGACGGCGACGTCGACCTGATTGTCGGCCAGGAGGACGGGCGGGTCGCCCTGGTGGAAAACACCGGCAACGTGGTCGATCACATGCCCCGGTTCGAGCCACCGCGGTTCTTCCGACAAGAGGCTCACGAAGTGAAGTTCGGCGCCCTGGCCACTCCCGTCGGATTCGATTGGGACAATGACGGCGACGACGATCTCATCTCGGGCAACACCGAAGGGCACGTCGCCTTCCTGGAAAACCTGGGAGGCTGTCCGCCAAAGTGGGCTCGGCCGGCGTACCTGGAGGCCGGTGGCGAGAAGATTCGCGTCGAAGCGGGCTCGGGCGGCTCGATCCAGGGCCCCTGCGAGGCCAAGTGGGGATACACCACCTTGAGCGTGGCCGACTGGGACCACGACGGACTGGCCGACCTCGTGGTCAACTCCAGCTGGGGCAAGGTGCACTGGTACCGCAACGTCGGCACGCAAGGGGAGCCGATTCTTGCCGCCGCCGAGCCGATCCGGGTCCAATGGCCGGGCAAGCCGCCCAAGCCGGAGTGGAACTGGTGGAACCCGGAAGATAGCGAACTGGCCACCCAGTGGCGCACGACCCCGGCGGTCGTCGACCTGACGGGCGACGGCCTCGTGGATTTGGTGATGCTCGACCACGAAGGGTATCTCGCCCTGTACGAGCGGAAGAAGCTCGACGGCAAACTCGTCCTCCTGCCGCCGAAGCTGATCTTTTGGAGCGAGGGGCCTTCCGTGTTCAATAGCGGCCACGGAGCCGTGGAAAACTCGCCGGGGCTGTTGCGGCTTAACAATGGCCTCGCCGGACGAAGCGGCCGACGGAAGCTCTCGTTCGTTGACTGGGACCTCGACGGCCGCGTGGACCTGTTGGTCAACAGCCGGAGCGTCGACTGGCTCCGAAACATGGGTACACGCGACGGCCGGATCGTTTTCAAGCCGATGGGCCCTCTCGCTGAACGGCGTCTGGCCGGGCATACGACCAGCCCGACCGTCGTCGACTGGAACGCCGACGGCGTGCCCGATCTCCTGGTTGGCGCGGAGGACGGATTCTTCTACTATCTAAAGAACCCGCACGGCAGTTAGCCGTCCGTGCATAATCGCGGCGTTGTTCCAGCGATCGCGATGCAGAAGAGCGTTGTTTCCGTCCGCATGGCACCAGGTGTGTTCACCCTGGGATAAATGGGATTGCTTCGGCACAGAAGGAGGAGGAATCATGCTGTGTTGCTTGAAATCGGGGTTGCCTTTCCTGGCCGGCTTGCTTGCGGTCCTCTTCGTCTTCCCCGGAACGGTGCAGCCCGCGGAAAGCGTGGCCGTCGAGTGGCCGTTCGACACCGAGGGCGAATTCTTGGGCTGGGCCGTGGGCGGGCACATCCGCAACGCCGGCGTCACCGGCGGGGCCCTGGTTGGCGAATCGATCGACTGGGACCCGATCCTGGTCGGGCCGGTGTTCGACGTCGCGGCCACGCCCACCCAGCGGATCGAAATCAAGATGAAAGCCACCCGGGCCGGCCAGGTCCAGCTCTTTTGGACCGAGACCCTCGAAGGCCAACACGGCGGCTTCAGCCAGGAGAAAGCGAACCATTTCGACACGCTGCCCGACGACCAGTTCCACGTCTATCGGATTCGCCCCTTCTGGCACGCGGCCGGCAAAATCGTCCGGCTCCGGCTCGACCCGCCGAGTGACGCAACGTTCGCCATCGAGTGGATCCGCATCGTCGACGACGCTCCCCAAGCGTCCTCCGAGGCCAAGGCATGGAGATTCGACGCC
>JBDRTC010000467.1:0-12775 GCA_043824335.1 Planctomycetota bacterium
AGTTGCCGCTCGGCGTGCCCGGCTTCAATGCGCCCGATCCGGGCGATTTTTCCGTCGCGAATGCCGACGTCGGCCACGTACCAGGGAGCCCCGGTTCCGTCCACGACTTTTCCGCCTTGGAGCACGACATCGAAACGTTCCCCCGCCCCAGCGGGCCCCGCGGCCAGCATCACGGCCAGAATCGCGATCAAACCAGAGGCATGCACTGGCTGACAAGCAGCCAGTGCCACCCAGGATCGGGCTCGATCGTTAGTCTTCAATTTTCAATTTGCAGTTGTCAATCTGCAATTTTCAATCCCCCCTCACTTGCTTAGCGCTTCCGCTCCGCCGATCACCTCGAGCAGCTCGGAGGTGATCTGCGTCTGCCGCGCCCGGTTGTAGGTCATGCTGAGGTGATCGATCATCGCGTCGGCGTTCTCGGTGGCGGCTTTCATGGCCAGCATCCGGGCGACCTGCTCGCTCACGGCCGCGTCGAGGAAGCACTTGAACAGCTTCACTTTGAAGCTGGTGGGCACGACTTCGTCGACGATGCTCTCGACCGAGGGGAGGAACTCGTACTCGATCGCGGCGGCATGACCCTCTTCTTCTTGGCCGGCTCCCAGCTCGCTGAACGGCAGGAGCGTTTCGACGACGGCCTGCTGCCGGCTGAGGGTCTCGAACTTCGTGTAGGCCACGTCGAGCCGGTCGAGGCGCCCGGCCTGGTACTCGCCGAGGTAGCCGTTGGCCAGTCGCTCGACGTCCTCGAACGCCGGCCGGTCTTCAAAATGGGTGAACGTTTCGTCCGGCTGGATCCGGCGGAACCGGAAGGCCGAGATCCCCCGCTTGCCGGAGACCTCCAGCCGGCCCTCGGTCTCGGAGCTTCCCAGCTCGCTCCATCGGGCGTAGGCCTGGCGGAGCACGCTGGAGTTGTATCCGGCGCACAGTCCGCGATTGGCGCTTAAGACCAGCAAGGTTGCGTGGCGAATCTGCTGGCGCTCCTCCAAGAGCGGATGGCTGATTTCCGCCCCGCTTGAGGCCAGGTGCCGCACCAGGGCCGTGATCCGCTCGGTGTAGGCGGTGGCGGCGGTGGCCCGGTCCATGGCTCGCTTGAACCGCGCCGTGGAGATCAACTCCATGGTCCGCGTGATCTTGCGGATGTTGCGGATCGAGCGGCGGCGTCTGTCGAGCTTTCGGGCTTTGGCCATGGTAGGGGTTAGAGGCGAGGGACGAGGGGCGAGGGATCAGACATCATACGGTGGCGGTGGCTTGGGGTTTGGGTTGGGCGCGGGTGTTCTTGAATTCGGCGAGGGCCTCGTCGAGCTGGGCGGCGGTCTGGTCGTCGAGCTGGCGGGTGTCGGTGATCGTTTGCCAGATCGTCTTCTTTCGGTCGCGGATAAACTCGTGGAACGCCTTTTCCCAGGCGGCGACTTCAGTGATGGGCACCTTGTCCAAGTGGCCGCGTGTGCCCGCGTAGATGCTCAGCACCTGGTCGGTGACGTGCATCGGATCGTAGAGGCCCTGCTTGAGGATCTCGGTCATGCGGTAGCCGCGGTCGAGCCGGGTCTGGGTGGCGGCGTCGAGATCGGTGCCCAATTGGGCGAAGGCCTCCAGTTCGCGGAAGGCGGCCAGGTCCAGCCGCAAACCTCCGGCCACCTTCTTCATCGCCGGCACCTGGGCCGCCCCTCCCACCCGGGAAACGGAAATGCCCACGTTCATCGCCGGCCGCTGCCCGGCAAAGAACAGGTCGGGCTGGAGGTAGATCTGTCCGTCGGTAATCGAGATCACGTTGGTGGGGATGTAGGCGGAGACCTCGCCTTCGAGCGTCTCGACAATCGGTAGCGCGGTCAGCGAGCCGCCGCCGAGCTCGTCGCTCAACTTGGCGGACCGCTCCAACAGCCGGCTGTGGCAATAGAAGACATCGCCCGGGTAGGCCTCGCGGCCCGGGGGACGCCGCATCAACAGCGACAGTTGCCGGTACGCCTGGGCCTGGCGCAAGAGATCGTCGTACACGACCAGCGTGTGCTCGCCCTTGTACATGAAGTACTCGGCCATGGCACAGCCGGCATAGGGGGCGACGTACTGCAAGGGCGCCGGATCGCTGGCCCCGGCCAGGATCACCGTGGTGTAGTCCATGGCCCCTTCTTTGCGCAGAATGTCGATCAGGCCGGCAACGCTCGATTCTTTTTGCCCGATGGCCACGTAGAAGCACTTTACGTCGGTGTGCTTCTGGTTGAGGATCGTGTCGACGCAGATGGCCGTTTTGCCCGTCTTCCGGTCGCCGATGATCAGCTCGCGCTGCCCGCGGCCGATGGGCGTCATCGAGTCGATGGCCTTGATGCCGGTCTGCAACGGCTCCCTGACGGGCTGGCGCCCCGCCACGCCGGGGGCCATCGATTCGACGGGCCGCCGCTCGGTGGTGTGGATCGGTCCGCGGCCGTCGAGGGGGTTCCCGAGCGGGTCGATCACGCGCGAGAGCACGGCGTCGCCGACCGGCACGCTCAGGAGCTGGCCGGTGCTGCGGACCTCGTCGCCCTCGTTGATCGAGAGGTAGTCGCCGAGGATGATCACCCCCACCGAGCTTTCTTCGAGGTTGAACGCCAGCCCGTGGACTCCGCTGGGGAACTCGACCATCTCGCCGGACATGACGCCGGAAAGCCCGTACACGCGGGCGATCCCGTCGCCGACCTCGAGCACGCGGCCGACCTCGCGGATGTCGATTCGCGACTGGTACTGTTCAATCTCCCGCTGGATAACGGAAGCGATCTCGTCGGGTTTGAATTTCATGGGCACTTCTTTCGATCATTCGCTGGCGAACGGATTCCAGTTGGGCGGCGACGGAGCCGTCGTAGACGGTGTCCCCCACGCGCACCACCACGCCGCCGATCAGGTCGGGGTCGACGAGCTGGTCGACGATCGGCTCCTCTCCCAGCGTGTTGCGTAAGTTTTCGGCGATGCGGGCGGCCAGCTCGCCCGAAAGGGGCGTGGCCGTCGACACGGTGACGACGACCCGGCCCCGCATCCGGTCGTAAAGCAGGTGCGTCTGGCGATGGATCGCCCGAAGGCAGTCGAGCCGCCCGTGGCGGCTGAGCACCTTGAGGAAATCCAGCATAAGCGGCGACGCCTGGGCCCCGAGCGTGCGGTCGAGGATTCCCACCTTCTCGTCGTGGGAGACCAGCGCCGAGGCCAGTGTCTCCTCCAGACCGGGAAAACGGTCGAGCACGTCGGCCACCAGCGACTCGAACTCCGCCAAGAGGGATTCGGTCAAGCCGGCCTTTTCCGCGGCGCCCAGAAACGCCTCGGCGTAGACGGCGCCAATGTGCTCGACGCCGACGTCGGCGTCGATCTGGGCCGCCACTCGGGCATCCCGTGCTTCTGGGTCCTGGGCCATCGGTTCATTTACCTCGGGAGCCGCCGTTACCGCCGGATTCTCGGGAAAAGTCGGCCATCGCCTGGGCGATCAGCTGCGAGTGGGCCTTGGGATCGAGTTCCGACCGGACAATCTTGCCGGCCAGCCCGACGGCCAGCGTGGCACTCTGCTCGGCCAGCTCTTTGAGGGCGCCGGCGGTGGCCAGCTCGATCTCCCCCAACGCCCGCTGGTGCTCGATCCGGGCCTCGGCCCTGGCCTTCTCGACGATCTCGTGGCCGGCCTGCTCGGCGTCGCGTCGGGCCGCCTGGAGCATCTCTTGCACCTCCTGGCCGGTGGCCGCCAATCGCTGTTGGTACTCCTCCAGCAATTGTCGGGCGTCGGTGTTGCTCCGCTCGGCCGAAGCGATCTCGTCGGCGATCCTCTGCTCGCGTTTTTCGAGCCCTCGGGCGATCGGTCCCCAGGCGAACTTCCAGAGAACGCCCATGAGCACCAGGAAGATCACGGCGGTCCAGATGGCCAGATCCTTCTGGAAATCAAGGGGGTTGATGCCGACGTCTCCGTGTCCCTCTTCGGCGCCCGGAGCGGCGTGCCCTTCGGTCGCTCCCAGTGCGGGCGCGACCGCCGCGGGGCCCGCCAACAGGATCAGTCCGATCACCACGACCGTAACAACTCGCGTGAACATCGTGCTTTCGCCTCGCATGTTGGGCGTCGCTATTCCTGGAAGAAGAGACGCAACAGGCAGACGATCAGCGCGAAGAAGGTCACGCCTTCGATCAAGGCGCAGGAAATGATCATCGCCGTGTTGATGTCGGTCTTCACCTCGGGCTGCCGGGCCATGCTCTCCACGGCGGAAGACCCGATCTTGCTGATGCCGTAGCCTGCGCCGATGATGATCAGCCCGCACCCGAAGGCAACGCCCAGGAACACGGAGAATCCTTCCGCACCCGCGAGACGGACAACGGCCTCTTCCTCTTCGACGGCTTCCTCGGTGCCTTCCACCGCTCCTTCGACACCTTCGGCCCCAGCTTCCGTGCTAGCGGGCTCGTTCTGTGCCAAGACAGGGGCGACAAGCCAGAGGAACGCAATCCCCAGAGCCGCAAACTTGGTTAACTTGTTCACTTGATCCTTCTCCTTACCAAAAGTTTGATCTTAGGCGCGGTTCGCCCGTCGGCCTAGTGCTGGTGAACCGACATGCCGATAAACAACGCCGCCAAAAAGGTAAACACGTAGGCCTGCAAGAAGGCCACGAACAATTCCAGCAAGCTCAATGCCACGGCGGAAAAGACGCTGGCGACCGTCACGCCCAACCAGAGGATGAACATCTGGCTCGCCGTCCAGCCGATAAACGTGACGATCACGGCCAGCACGAGGTGCCCGGCGAACATGTTCGCCAGAAGCCGCACGGCGAGAACGCAATGCTTGATGCAGAGCCCCATGATCTCGATCCCCATGAGCATCGGTTTGAGGATCACGGCCAGAACCAAGGGCAAGTCCATATGGGGGACCATGCCGGTCCAAAAGCCCACGAGGCCGAACTTGAGCATCCCGGCCCCCGTCACCGTGGCAAACGTGACTAGCGCCAGTGCGCCGGTTACGGCCAAGGCGCCCGTGGGCGAGCCGGCCCAGGGAATCATGCCCATGAGGTTGCAGAAGAGGATGAAGAAGAAGATGGTCCAGATGAAGGGGAGGAAACGGTCGGCGTCATGACGGCCGATAGCCGGCCGGGCGACCTCGTCGCGGAGGAAGACCAGCATCATCTCAAAGAAGTTCCAGAAGCGCCCCCTGGGCCGCCCCCCCGAGGCGATCCGCCACGCCAACGGGACGAACACAAGGATCATCAACAACGCGGCCACCAACTCCAGGACCATGAACTTCGTCAGCGCAAACTGATAGAAGCCCAGATCGATCTCCGGCAAGGGGATCGACCCGCGGTGCTGGATCTCGGGGGCCCCTTTCAAGAACGCGGGCAAGTAGTCCCACAGCACGCCCGGTACGTGGAAAGCCTGGGCGTCTTTTACGTGTCCACCGATTTCAGCGACGTTCATCGATCACGAAACCAACTACGAAGCCACGCTGGCGGAAACGTCGTTATGATGCCGCGGACCCTCACCCAAGGGTAAAGACAGGGCCGTCTCAACAAACAACGTCACCGGGTAAAACACGACCAAATATACCAAGAGGCCCGCCTCCGCCAAGGGCCCACCCTGAAACTGAAGGGCCACACCCGAAGCCAACGGAACCCCCATCCTCAATAGCATCCCCACCAATACGGCGGGCAAAACGTATTCGGGACCGCGGAACAAGCGGCAGGCAACCAGTGCCAAGCCGGCCCCCAGCAAACAGAGTCCGGCGGCAACCAAAGCGGCGGCGACCCCGGCGGGACCGCTCACGGAACCGGCCACCGGCATCACGATCCCGCAGGCAACCAACACGACCGCCAAGAGCACGGCCGACTGGGCGGCCAGGCCCCATCTTCGCACTCTCGTGAGCCAGCTTCTCATGTCCCGCTTCTCACTCGTCCGAATCCTTGTCCGAAGATTCCCGATCCGAGGGCTTATCGCCGTGCAACGTTGTGGCCATCCGAACCAAGTGAAGCAGCCCCACGGTCATCCCCAGGATCACCCCCAGCACCAGGAACACCATCACGGTTCCCAACTGCCGGTCGATCCAAAGCCCGAGCAGTCCCGGGAGGGCCATTTCCAGGGCGATGGCCGTCACGCGCGAGCCCCACGCGGCGGCTTCGGCCAGCGGCGAGCGGTCGTCAGGTGAGTTCGTCACGAACTGGAAAAGTATAGGACACGGCGGCTCGGGGCAAACCGGCGGGCGCGGCGTTGGGGGGCACGGGCTCCTTGCCCGCTTCAACGAAGTTGCGGGCCCTCTCCCCTCCGGAGAAAGCCGACGTGAAACAAAGACGCACCCAGCCCAAGCGACGCGAACACCAAGCCGATTTGACGGAAAGGGTAAAATCTATCAGTCGTCGGAGGGGATGTCAAGCGAGTGGAGATCGCTTCGAGCACTTGTACGGAACGCCCTCTGTGGCGTTCCGACGCGAGAGAGAAAAGCGTGTTTGCAGGCACTTCACGGAACGCCACAGAGGGCGTTCCCTACATGCGAGAACCGGGAAGTTATTCTTCGGCCATGCTACAGCCGCGCAGAGCAAAATCCTCCCAGCGAATACGGCTCTTATGTTGTATTTGACTATAGTTCGCAAGGGGGGTGCTTCCCGCCCGACCAGAATTTGATTTTTGCCGGCAGTATTTTCGTAACTCGTTGTCAGAAAGGATATTGAGAGGACACCCGCGCTGCCGCCCGGCGGGGTCGCTAAAGGCCGCTCATTGCGTTCGACCGCCCGCTCAATTAGAATCGGAGTAATTGGAGTTTCCTGCCCTGCCCAACGATGCGGCCGGGTGCCTGCCTACGGCGGGAGACCTCAATCGGACAACGAAAATCCGGCAAGAATGGAGTCTGCGATTCTCAGGAGCCGGGAGAGGTAGGGGTGGGCGTTGTCCCGTGCTGGAGGCGCAAGGCCACGGAGAGCCGGAGGGGAAGGGGCGACCATTGCGGGTCACGGACGACTCCCCACAACCGACCGACCCACAGCCCGGCGCCCCCGAGCGGGCGCCCCGGAGGCAAGTTCCGTGATCACCGCAACACGACTCAAGACGCACACGGCAAGAGACTTGGCTGCCATGGCCAAGCGAAAGCGGGTTTCCGGCTGGCACGCGATGCGAAAAGACGAGCTGATCAAGGCGCTTTTGAAGCTCGCCAAGTCCGAAGCAGCCAAGGCGGCCAGGAGGAAAGCCTCAAGCAACGGGAATGGTTGCACGAAGTCGGCCTCGGCCAAGGGCGTCGCCAAAGCGAGCCGGGACTCCGTCTGCTCCAAGCCGGCCGGCAAGGCCAAGCCCCCCCGGTCGGAAAAACGACTGAAGGAGATGAAGGCCAAGATGTTCCAGTTCAAGGACCTGGCCTACGACTCCAACGGCGACGAGAACGCCAAAGACCGGCTGGTGGTGATGGTGCGCGACCCCTACTGGCTTCACGCCTATTGGGAAGTGACGCGGCAGAGCGTCGAGCGGGCCCGGGTCGCCATGGGCCAGCATTGGCACGCGGCCCGGCCGATCTTGCGCCTCTCGGAGGTTACTCGCGACGGCACCACCAGCACCGTGCGAAACGTGCTGCGCGACATCGAGATCCACGGGGGCGTGAACAACTGGTACGTCGACGTCGACGACCCTCCCAAGAGCTTCCAGTTGGACATCGGGTACCTCGGCCCGGACGGCAAGTTCCTCTGTCTGATCCGGAGTAACGCAGTGACCACGCCTCTGTCGGGGCCGGTCGACGGCGTGGACGGGAATTGGGCCGAAGTGGCCCAGGATTTCGACCGGATCTACGCGTTGAGCGGGGGATATGAGGGGCAGTCGGGCAATACCGATCTGAAGGACCTGTTTGAAGAGCGGCTCCGCCGACCGATGGGCTCGCCCATGGTTACCCGGTTCGGAATGGGGGCCCAGGCCGTGGGAAGGAATCGGCCCGACTTCCCCTTCCACGTCGACGCCGAGTTGATCGTCTACGGCCTAACCTCTCCGAACGCGCACGTCACGCTCCGGGGGGAGCCGGTCCGCGTTCAGGCCGACGGGAGCTTTACGGTCCGATTCGGCCTGCCGAACCGCCGCCAGGTGCTGCCGGTGGTCGCCTCCAGCGGCGACGGCGTCCAGCAGCGGACCATCGTCATGGCCGTGGAGCGGAACACCAAGGAGATGGAGCCGATAATCCGCGAGCCGAACACGAACACGTGAGACTGTTCCGCGACCTGGACGACCTTCCCGACGAGTTCCGCTCGGGCGCGATCACGATCGGCAACTTCGACGGAGTCCATCTCGGCCACGCCCGGATTCTTGAGCGGCTGGTCGCCGAATCGCGCCGGCTCGGTGGCCCGGCGGTCGTCTTCACGTTCGATCCCCACCCGGCCCGCGTCATCCGGCCTGAGCGGGCGCCGCTGCCCCTCTGTGGGATCGAGCGGAAGGCCCAGCTTCTGGCCGGTTTCGGCGCCGACGCGGTGATCGCCCACTCCGCGGAAAAGGCCTTCTTCGAACTCGATCCCCGGGAGTTCTTCGAGCGAATTGTGCTCCGGAAGCTTGGCGCTCGGGCGGTGGTCGAGGGGGCGAATTTCTTTTTCGGGCGAGGCCGCCTTGGGAACGTCGACGTGCTCAGCCGTCTGTGCGACGAGGCCGGTGTTGCGCTGGAAATCGTTGAGCCGATCCGGATCGACGGCCAGATCGTTTCCAGCTCTCGCATCCGAGCGCTTCTGGCCCAAGGGCCGGTCGACGAGGCGCGGCGGATGCTGACCGAGCCGTATCGTATCCACGGTCGCGTGGTGCGTGGTGCGGGGCGGGGGACGGAATTGGGATACCCGACCGCCAATCTGGACGGCGTCGAAACCCTGCTGCCCGGCCAGGGAATCTACGCCGGTCGGGCCTTCGTGGACGGCCGCGCCTGGTCGGCGGCGATCAGTCTCGGGCCCAACCCCACGTTCGACGAAGGGGCCACCAAGGTCGAAGCCCATCTGATGGAGTACGACGGGCCACTCTACGGCCGGGACATCGAGGTTGACTTTCTCGCCCGACTCAGGGACATTGTACGATTCGATTCCGTGGGTCAGCTTGTGGCCCAAATGGATCGCGACGTTGCCTCCACTCGGCGGATTGTCTCCGCGTACGACGAGTAAGGAACTGCCACGTGTCTTCATCCGCTCAACCGTCCGCCGCCGGTCAGGCATCCTCCGGGGTCGACTGGCGCCGGTTTGTCGAGCTCATCCGAGGCAACCAGCGTTTCCTCCTGACCGCGCACATCCGGCCCGACTGCGACTCCGTGGGAAGCGAGTTGGCGATGGCCGCCATCCTCCAACGGCTGGGCAAAGAAGTGCGGATCATCAACCCTTTCGAGCTGCCGCCGAATCTTCGCTTCCTTGATCCGGAAGGGAAACTTCTTGGACAAGAACGCCTCGGCGACCCGGGAACCGCCGAGTGGATCGAGTCGACCGACGTGCTGATGGTGCTCGACACCACGGCCTGGGCCCAACTGGGCGACATGTGCGAGGTGATCCGCGCGACCAAAGCCATCAAGATGGTCGTGGATCATCACCTCAGCGGCGACGACCTGGGAGCCGAGCTGTTCAAGAACGCCGAGGCAGAGGCCACCGGACGCTTGGTCGCGGAAGCCGCGGGGCAATTGGGAGTGGAAATCACCCCGGAAATTGCCCGGGCCCTGTTCGCGGCGGTCGCCACCGATACCGGATGGTTCCGCTTCTCCTCGACTTCGGCCGACACCTACCGGCTCGCCGCCCAACTGGCCGCCGCCGGCGCCAAGCCCGACCAGATCTACAAGGACCTTCACGAAAACGACACGCTCGCCCGGCTGCAACTGATCGGCCGGGCCATGGCCCGAGTCGAGACCGAATTGGACGGCCGATTGATCCACACGTGGCTCGAGCGGGCCGACTTCGACGCCGTCGGCGCGATTCCGCAAGACAGCGAAGACGTGATCAACATGACCCTCTCGGTCGGCGGGACCCAGGTGGCGGTGATCCTGGTGGAACAGCCCGGCGGCGGATTCAAGATCAGCTTTCGCAGCCGCTCGGACTTCGACTGCCGGCTGGTGGCCGAGCAGTTCGGGGGCGGGGGGCACAAGAAGGCGGCAGGCGCTTTTCTCGACGAGCCGCTCACCTCGGCCCAAGCGAAGGTGCTTGACGGCGTGCGCGCCGCCATGCGATAATTCGGGTCCGTGTTTGAGAACCCACCTGTCGGCTGCGGCCCGATTTGCGCCACGTGTTGGTTACGCCTCAGCGTAGGTTATGCTTCAGCATATCAGGCGTAGGTTATGCTTCAGCATATCAGGCGTAGGTTATGCTTCAGCATATCAGGCGTAGGTTATGCTTCAGCATATCAGCCCAGCTCGCGATATGCTGAAGCATAACCTACGTGCCGCTTGCCGCTACCCCAGACTTCGAGGGCGAGCATCCATGGACCCTTCACCCCAAACCGCCTCCTGCTGCCCGGGCGAGCCCGCCGGCGTCGAGGACCCGCGGCGTCGATTCCTGAAGCGAACACTCGCGCTGGCACTAGGCGCCTTGGCCTACGCGGTGCCGGCGCTCTCTGGAATCGTGGCTTTTCTCAACCCGCTCCGGCAGAAGAGCGAGGCGGGCCGGTTTATCCGGGTGGCCTCGCTCGACATGGTGCCCGAGAAAGGGCCGTCGCAGGCGGTGGCGGTCGTCGCCGATCGGACCGATGCGTGGAACCGTTTTCCCAACGAGCCGATCGGGGCCGTGTTCCTCCGGCGCACGGGTCCGAACCAGGTCGAGGCGCTCAGCGTCGTCTGCCCGCACGCCGGCTGCTCCGTCGAGTACCAGGAGGCCGAGGGAAAGTTCTTTTGTCCTTGCCACGAGGCGAGCTTCGATCCGACGGGGAAGCGCCTGGACGAGACCTCGCCCAGTCCCCGTGATCTGGATACGGTCCAGGCCGAAGTCCGCGACGGGGAAGTTTGGGTCCGCTTTCAGAATTTTCGCGCAGGCATTGCCGAGAAAGTCGAAGAAGCATGAACACGCCCGCCAATTCGACCGGCCAGGGCGCCGATGCCAAGTGCCGTGCCGTATGCCAGGGGTTGAAGCGGCTCGCTTGCCGCTCGATCGACTGGATCGACGACCGCATCGGTTTCCGGTCGGCGGTCGATTGGCTCGCGGGCGGGACCGTTCCCCGCGGCGAGGGTTGGTCGGCCGTCTGGCCCAGCATGATCGTGTTTGCCTTTGTTGTGCAAGTGATCACGGGGTTCTTCCTTTGGATCTTCTACAGCCCCAGCGCCCAAACCGCGTGGGAGAGCGTCTACTATCTTGAATACGAGGTTGCCGGCGGCTGGCTGTTGCGGGGCGTACACCACTACTCGGCCCAGGTGTTGGTGGCGCTCTCGGCGTGGTACGTGATCTGGTTGATCGTTTCCGGGACGTACCGCGCTCCGCGGGAATGCGTCTACTGGGTCGCCGTGCTGATGGGGCTGGGATCGTTGGGCCTGTGTCTGACGGGCGATCTCTTGGCGTGGGATCAGAACAGCTATGCGAGCACGCTGGTGCGGACCAAGTTCCTGATGCTGCTCCCCGTTGTGGGCGACGACCTGTTCAAGCTGGCGGCGGGCGGCCCGGCGTTCGGCCATCTCACGCTCACCCGGTTCTTCGCCCTGCACATCGGGGTGTTTGCCTCGGGCTTCTTCGTCTTACTGCTCTTGCACGGCTGGCTGGTCCGCCGGGCGGCGGTGAAGGAAGAGAGCGAGGGGTGGCATGCCCTCGCGAAGCGTGGGCATGTGCCTGGGAAACACGGCGACGCAAGCGACGCCATGCCACCCGGTCGCACTTGGCCGAGCCGGCCGGTGTGCCTTGCCGCGAGCTGGCTGGCGGTGATGGTGATCGTCGGGCTGCTGGTCGGGCGACACGCCCTCTGGGGGGATCACAGTGAGGAGGCGCCGGCTGCCCATCTGGGCGTGGGGCTCGGGGCCCCGGCCGACCCCGACCCGGCGAACTTCTACGCAGCCGCCCGGCCCGAATGGAGCTTCCGCGGCCTCTACCAGCTTTCCCACATGTTCCCCGGCGACGAGATGCCGCTGGTGGGCATGTCGTGGAAAGCGATGCCCATTTTTCAGATCCCCGGCGTGCTCCTCGTGCTGATCCTGCTGATGCCGTTTCTCGGCCGCGGCAGGCGGGGACATCGGGTCAACCTCTCGATGTTGGCAGGCCTCGTGGGCGCGCTGGTCGTGCTTTCGGCGATGTCCTGGTGGCACGACGCCGGCAACACGGAGCACCAGGCTGCCCTGGCCGCCGGGCGCGTGGAGGCCGAGCGCGTCAAGCAGCTTGCACGAGCGCCGAGCGGCATCCCCGCAAGCGGAGCCCTGTCGCTTTTGCGCAACGATCCCAAGACGCAAGGCCCCAGGCTTTACAGGAAGCAATGCGCGGTTTGCCACGCTTACAGCGGTCCCCAGCAGGAAGCGATGAGTTCAGAGACGCCCTCCGCTCCCGATCTCTATGGTTTTGCCACCCGGGATTGGCTTGCCGGCTTCTTCGATCCTGACAGGATCACGACTCCCCAGTACTACGGCAACACGAAATTCGCCAGCGGCGTGATGGCCCGGTACGTTGAGGGCCCCTTCTCTGAATTAGAGGAGGAAGAGCAAGCGGCGATCGTCGCCGCCCTCGAGGCCGAGGCCCGGCTCCTCTGGCAACACGAGCTGGACCGCAAGGACCAAGAGTTGATCCAGAAGGGGCGCGAGCTGATTTCCGCGGGGGAGTGTACGCGCTGCCACCGGTTCGGGGACCACGGCAAGCTGGGCGACGCCCCCGATCTGACCGGTTATGGCTCGCCGGAGTGGATCATGGGGATCGTCATTGACCCA